>JBQTIJ010000451.1:0-1740 GCA_052388255.1 Phycisphaerales bacterium | reverse complement strand
GTGCTGCACGGCGCGATCGCCTCGGCGGCGACGTCTGGCGCGATGATGGGGGCGACGGCGGAGCAGATCGAGAGTGCGATCGGCATGGTCGTGGCACACTCGGTCCCTTTTCGCGCGATCCGGGCTGGCAAACAACTTTCGGACAGCAAGGGCGCCAGCGCCGCCATCAGCACCGAGGCCGCGATTGTCGCCGTCCGTCGGTCGATGAACGGGTTCATCGGTCCCAAGGACATCTTCCGCAACCCGGAGGCGGTCTTCTGCCTGTTTGAGAAGCCCAAAGCCAAGGGCCTTTCGCCGTTCTACCTCGTGCTCAGCCGGGCGGGGGCGGACTTCTCGGTGATGGGCATGCACTTCAAACTTGGGCTATATGAGCACCAGTCGGCCGGGGCGCTCCAGGCCCTGCTTGACCTGCTGAAGAAGAACCCCGGGCTGCTCGAAGCCGCCGACGGATCGAGGATCCGCAGCATCAAGGTTGTGGCCTATGAGCCGGCGTATGGGATTATCGGCGACCCCGCGAAGCGCGACCCGCGAACCCGGCAGTCCGCCGACCATTCCATGGTCTACATTCTGGCCACGCTGCTGCGGAAGGCCATCGAGCAGAAGACGAGCGACTGGGCCACCCTGATGCTCAGCCCCTACGACTACAACGAAGCCGCCATCATGAACCCGTTCACGCGGGCGCTGATGGAGAAGATCACCTTCGAGCACGGCGGCACCGAGTACGACCGGCTCTATCCCGAGGGGATCCCGACCTCGCTCGTGATCACCGACGATCGATCGGGCGAGCACGACAGCGGGCGCGTCATGTTCCCCACCGGGCATGCCCGCAACACCACGGCGGACCTGAAGGCCCTGCTGACGCACAAGTTCAAACTGCTCGGTGCCCTTGCCGTGCCTGATCCCGACGCGCTGGTGCGGCGGCTCTCGCCTCTTGAGAAGAAGTCCGCCGCGGAAGTCGCGGAACTCATGAACTTTGAGATCATCTCCCGCGGGAA
Source organism: Phycisphaerales bacterium (assembly GCA_052388255.1). Taxonomy (GTDB): domain Bacteria; phylum Planctomycetota; class Phycisphaerae; order Phycisphaerales; family UBA1924; genus JAEUIX01. The sequence goes on along the minus strand of JBQTIJ010000451.1, from coordinate 745 downwards.
GTACGAATAAGCGGGTCTATTCCCCGAGCGATGGCTCGACGAACGACTCTTCGTCCTCGTTGATGCTCCGGCCGCCGAGCGCAGCGGGCTGGAGCGCGTCAAGTTCGCGGCTCTCGATCGGCTGCGACGGACCTGCGGGCCATGCGCGACCGGGCTTGGTGACCTTGACCGCCGCCTTGGCCGTTTCTTCGGCGGGTACGTGGGGCTTGTACTCGACGATGGCCTTGCCGTCAAGGAACCCGGCGAGGCGCCGCGACCGGACGGGATGCTGCAACTTGCGCAGGGCCTTGGCCTCTACCTGGCGAACGCGCTCGCGTGTGACCTTGAAGATGCGCCCGACCTCTTCGAGCGTATAGGTATAGCCATCGCCGATGCCGTATCTGAGCTTGATGATCTCGCGCTCGCGATACGTGAGCGTCTTGAGCACATGGTCGATCTGCTGCTTGAGGGTGTCGGTGCTCGCGAGCGCGGGAGGTGGGGGGGCGCTCTGGTCCTCGAGGAAGTCGCCGAGGAAAGCGTCCTCCGAGTCACCCACCGGCTTGTCGAGCGATGTCGGGTTTCGCCCGACCTTGAGCACGCGCTTCACCTCGGCCACCGGAAGCCCGGTCTTCTCCGAGAGTTCTTCGATCGACGGCTCGATGCCGGATTTCTGGAAGATCTGCTTGGTCAGGGTATTGAGTTTCCCCACAAGCTCGATCATGTGTACGGGGATGCGGATGGTGCGGGCGTTGTCCGCCACGCTGCG
>JBQTIJ010000450.1:0-2448 GCA_052388255.1 Phycisphaerales bacterium | reverse complement strand
AACCTGCTTGGGCTCTAGACATCTACGCCGTTGAGCGGTCAGGCCGTGAACATCGGTCTTGGTCGGGCCGTCACGGTGACGGAGCTGGCGCGTTCCCTCGCGGAGCGCTGCCGCACGCCGCATCTTCAGCCCCGGCATGAGGCGGCCCGGGTAGGGGACGTTCCGCACTCGCTGGCGGATATCACGCTGGCCCGGGCCCTGATCGGGTATCAGCCCGTCGTCACGCTCGAACAGGGGCTTGATGAGGTGGTGGCGTTTCACCGCAAGGCCCTCGCAGAAACGTGAGCATCGGACCGCTTTAGCGGCGGTCGTTGCTGGGAAGGCCGTCGCCGGCGGATTTTCCGCCCGAGTTCTCCTTGGTTGCGCGGGTGGTCGACCGGACCAGCGCGGCGGTTTTTTCGTCGAGCATCTTCTCACGCTGGGAACTCAGCGTGCGGAGCTCGCCCCGCATGCGGTCGGTTCTGGTCGCGAGTTCGTCGATCTGGTGGGACTGGATGCGCATGCGCACATCGAAGTTGTGACCGAGCGCTTCGCGGAGCGCGCGCTGGCGGGCCCGCTTCTCCGCCGCTTCGTCGCCGCCCTCGGACCCGCGGGCTGGCTCGGTCATCATGCGGGCCGCGTGCAGAAGATCGAGCGTGCGTGCGAGTTCCTCCGTCCGCAGCGTCATGAGCGCGCCACCCTGGCCGGGCTGCTCGCGGAGCGCGGCAATGGCCTTCAGACGCGGGGTCACCACGCTCACCATGCGGTTCAGCATGTTCTCACGGTTGCGAGTCCGCTCGCGCAGGGCCGCAAGGGCATCTGGCGCAACGTCCTGAAAGAGGGCGAGGGCCTTGGCGAGTTCCTCACCTTCGAGGGCCTTCCCGCTCGGCATGGCCCCGAGCGGTTCAAGGCCCGGGATGGCCGACGGTTCCGGCCCGCTTTCGCCCGCGCGCTGGCCGGCCCCTTGCGGCCAGCTTGCCGCCTGGCGCGCCAAGCGGTTGGCCTGGTCGAGTGTTCGCTCAACCTCCTGCCAGTCCGCGTTGCGGTTGTCGCCGGCCCGCTCGACCAGGCGCTGCGCTTCCTCAAGCTTGGTGACGAGGGCTCGGGCCGCTTCAAGCCGCGTCTGGACGCGCTCGCGGAGGATCGCGGTCCGCGCAGGCACGCGGTCGGTCTGCTTGCCGGGGCGGGAGTTCCCCGATGGTTCCTGCGCCACCGCGGAGAGCAGGGGCAGCGCGGCGAGGGCTGCGCCGAGCGCGAGCAGAACGCCAGCGCGGGGGAATGAGCGTGTACGTGCGGCCAACATCAGAGCGCTCCCTTCTCAACTGTTTCGTCATCAATCAGCCCGCCCTGGAGCGAACGCTCGAGCCCCGCGGCCTCGGCCATGAGCGCGTCAAGCTGGTCGCCGATGAAGGCATCCTCGAGCAGTTCGAGCGTGTCAAGGGCGGCGAGTTCCGCCTCCTCGGCGCTCGTGCTGGTCGCCATGGGCACTCCGCCGTTGCCGGCGTGTGGGGCCGAGCGCTGGCTGGCGACATAGGCGACTCCTGCGGAGCCCACGAGCGCGATGGCGGCGGCGACACGCCAGACCGTGCGGAGTGAGCGACCGTCGATGTGGCGCTTGGCCGAGAGCGGCATCGAGCCGGGCAGGCCGCCGCGCGAGCGATCAAAGGTCACTTCTTCAAGGTCGTGGGGGGCTGAATCGAGTATGCGAGCGTGCTCCTCGCGCAGGGCCGCCGCGGCGGGCTGGGCGTCCCCGGCGAGGAGCGAACTCATGGAGCCGCGGAAGAGCCGCGCCTCGAGCCCGCTGCGAGCCGAGGCGTGATCGGCGGCGGCGGCGCGGTCAAGGAGCGCGGCGATGGGCGCGAGGTCAGGGGGCATTTGGCCATCCACTGATGGCGCGGTGCCGGGTTCATGCTGCGGGTTGTTCATGGGGGTTGGGGTGTTCATGCCTGACTCCCTTGAGGTGAGGCCTCGATCAGTTCCTTGAGTTTGCGCAGGGCCCGATGGTGGCGGGCCAGGAGCGTTCCGAGCGGTTCGGCGAGTTGTTCGGCGATCTGGGCAAAACTCAGCCCGCCGTGGTGCCGCAGTTCAACGATCTCGCGGTCAGTATCAGAGAGTTCGGTCATGGCGGCCCTCAGTCGCACTAAGCCATCATCAGCCCGGCATGCGGAGGCCGCGTGCGGGGCGGCCGCGGACTCGTCCTCAAGCCCCGCGAACTGCTCGGGGTCGGTCGGGCCGGCGTGCCGTCGCAACCGCCGGATCTCATCGCGGATCCGGTTCACCGCGACCCGGAAGAGCCAGGCCTCGAACCGGCCTTTCTCGGTGTAGCCCCCGGAGCCGAGTTTGGCCGCGACCGTGACAAAGACCGATTGCGTGATCTCTTCAGCGACGTCGGTGTTTCGCACGCGCGACTTGGCAAGGGCAAAGATCCTGCGAGCGTAAAGGTCGATCACGATTCTCCATGCACGATCG
>JBQTIJ010000449.1:0-1877 GCA_052388255.1 Phycisphaerales bacterium | reverse complement strand
GGTCCACCTCATACACGCCCACCGGTGGGCACTCCTTCCATTCCCTCTTGCGCACCTCGCGCGGCGCAGGTCCCGATCACCCTCGCGTCGTCGGGGCCGGCCTCGTTCGCTGGCACACCTTCCAATTGACGTTGGCCGTCCCGGGGCACGCTCGCCACTCGCCTCGCCCGGCACCAGGCCGTATCCGGGCGTGGCTGCTTCCATCTTCACGCTTCTGCTTCGAGCCCACCTCATACACGCTTCCGGTGGGCACTCCTTCCATTCCCTCTTTCCTCCCTCGCGCGGCGCAACTCCCCTCCACCCGCGCGCCCCTTGGCGTCAGAACTCCCTCCTCTTTCACGCCTTCCAATACACCTTGGCCGTCTCGGCGCCACATCGCCCCCGAAGTCGCAATCCCATCGGCCATGGCCTAACCATTCGCTCAAGCAGACGTCCGCCGCCGTCGCGCGCACACCGGGCCGCCCCTCTTCACCGGGTCGTCTCACGGGCGGGCCGCCTTGGGGCGGCCCTCCCACGTCCGCTCGCAGGTCCGCCGCTTCGCGGCGGCCCACTGCTCGCTACCATTCGGGTGTGGCAGCGCGCGTCCTGGCCTCGTCGCCGCGGCGGCCGCTGCTTAGCTCAGCCGTTAGGTGGCGATCGAAGAAGCGCGCCAGCGCGCGCCATCTTTGGTTCGGTCGTGTTCGTGCCGCGCTCCCTTCACTTCGCATGCACGCCCGGCGGAACCTCCCTTTGACACACCAATACCTGCTACCCTTGCTATCATCTCCCTCCGCGGCCAAGGCACCTCGCCCGACCCGCAGCCCATTCACCGAGCAAGGCTGCATTCATGCCCACGGTCCTCAGGGATGGCCCGTACCGCTTCTACTTCTACAGCCACGAGGGCACCGAGCCCCCCCACATCCACGTCGATCGCGACGACCAGTCCGCCAAGTTCTGGCTCCAGCCCGTCGCCCTGGCCCGCAACCTCGGCTTCAACGCCCCCGAGCTGCGTACCATCGAACGGCTCGTGACTCAGCATCAGGCCCATCTGTTGGAGGCTTGGAATGACTTCTTCGGCCAATAACGCCGGCGAGCGCGTCAAGTCGGTTACCTTCCCTCGCGGCCAGGATTCACTCTGTGTTGAGCTCATCGATGGTCGCTCCATCACTGTGCCTCTCGCCTGGTATCCACGCCTCCTCCACGCCACTCCAGAGCAACGCAACAATTGGCGCATCGCCGGTGGCGGCTTCGGCATCCAATGGCCCGACATCGACGAGGATCTCAGCACTCAGGGTCTCCTCCGTGGCCAGCCTGCCCCTGGCACGTCCTTCGCCCGGGAGCGGCGCGCCGGCTAGCCTTCGGCCACTCGTTCACTTGCACTTCGGCGCCCATCTGTTCGCCACCTAACCATTACTATGAAGCCGGATGTCAAGTCCGAGCGTTGCGTGATCGCGCAATTCTTCAGCGCATGGGTGAAACGGTCCGTTCCCATCCTCCGCGTTACCACAGTCGCTGTCACCGGGCCCCACTCCCTTCGCCTCTCGTTCAACGACGGCTCGGACAAGATTGTCGACCTCGCTCCTCTCCTACATGGCCCGGTCTTCGAGCCACTTCGCGATCCCGCTTTCTTCTCTCGCGTTGCACTCGACCCCGTCTGTGGCACCATTGTTTGGCCCAACGGCGCTGATTTTGCTCCCGAAGCCCTTCACTCACTTCAGACCGAACGCAAACGCGCGGCCTCGTGACTCCGGTCATGGCTATTCTGGCGCCCGGCGGTCCGCCACCTAACAATTCGCTCAAGCAGACGTCCGCCGCCGTCGCGCGCCCACCGGGCCGCCCCTTGTCACCTCTCCGCATCTCACGGACGGGCCGCCTTGGGGCGGCCCTCCCACGTCCGC
>JBQTIJ010000448.1:0-5016 GCA_052388255.1 Phycisphaerales bacterium | reverse complement strand
AACTGGTGTCCAAGGGGTTCCCCAAGCGGCTGGCCCGGGTCTTTCGGGATGAGGAGGAGCTCCCGGCCAATGCCGACCTCTCCACCCAGATTACTCAGGCCCTGAACGAGAGCAAGTTTCTCATCGTCGTGTGCTCGCCACGGGCGGTCGAGAGTCGGTGGGTCAACGCCGAAGTCGAACACTTCCGCAAACTCGGACGGCACGACAAGATCCTTGCCCTCTTGATCGAGGGCGAACCGGGGAAGAGTTTCCCCAAGGCCCTTGTGGAGATCCGCAGGACAGTGGTGGATGCGGGGCCCGATGGAACCACGACGACCCGTGACGTGATTGAGGACGTGGAGCCCCTCGCGGCCGACGTGCGGCCGAACCGCACCGATCAAAAAGCCCACACTCTTCAAGGCCACGCGCGGCTGCGGCTCTTGGCATGCATCCTCGGTTGCCGGTTCGATGACCTGCGACAGCGCGAGGCCGAACGCCGGGCCAGGCGGGCCCGGCTGGTGGGCGCTGGCTTGGCCGCGCTCATGCTGGCCCTGAGCGGGTTGACGGCGTTCGCGTTCTATCAACGCGGCGAGGCGATCGAGCGTGCCGACCAGCTCAAGAGAGTCTCCGACTTCCAGTCGCAGATGCTGAGCCAGATCGATACAAACAAGGCGGGCATCGACCTCATGGCCGACGTCCGCGAGCGATTCGCCGCCGCGCTCGACAAGGCAGGCATGCCCGAGGCCGAGAGGACGGCCCGCGTGGACGCGCTCTGGCAGGAACTCGTCCGCGTCAACGCCACGGACACCGCCGCGGCGATGGTCGATCGCACGATCCTGCGGCCCGCTATCAACACGATTGACGAGCAGTTCAAGGATGATCCGAAGACCGATGCCAGTTTGCGTCAGGCGGTTGCGGACCTCTACCGCACCATCGGCCTGTACCCCGCGGCGTTGCCGCTGCAGGAAAACGCCCTCGCTACCCGCCGCCGCGTGCTGGGGGAGGAGCACAAGGACACGATAACTTCCATCAACAACATGGGCGTACTGCTGCAGGCCCAAGGCAAACTCGCCGAGGCCGAGACGTGTTTGCGTGAGGCCTTGGAGAGATCCCGCCGGCTGCTGGGGGAGTCGCACCCCAACACGCTCGACTCCGTCAACAACATGGGCGCCCTGCTCCAGTCCCAAGGCAAGTACGCCGAGGCCGAGCCGTACTCCCGCGAGGCCCTGGCAAGAAACCGTCGCGTGTTTGGGGAGGAGCACCCGAAGACACTTAGCTCGATCGGGAACCTGGGCTCCTTGCTCCAAGGCGATGGCAGACTCGCCGAGGCCGAACCGTATCTACGAGAGGCCCTTGAAAAGCGCCGCCGCGTGCTGGGGGAGGAGCACCCAAGCACGCTCAGCTCCATCAACAACATGGGGTTCCTGCTCAATGCCCAGGGCAAGTTCGTTGACGCCGAGCCGTACTACCGCGAGGCCCTCGAGAAGTTCCGCCGCGGGCTGGGGGAGGAACACCCGAAGACGATCGTCTCGCTCAACAACCTGGCCACACTGCTCACGGACCAGCGCAAGTTCGCCGAGGCCGAACCGTACTTCCGCGAGACGTTGGAGAAGTCCCGCCGCGTGCTGGGGGAGGAGCACCCCGACACGCTCACCTCCATCAACAACATGGGCTTGCTGCTCCAGTCCCAGGGCAAGATTGCCGAGGCCGAGCCGTACTACCGGGAGGCGCTGGAGAAGCGCCGCCGCGTGCTGGGGGAGGTGCACCCGCAGACGCTCATCTCCATCAACAACATGGGCGGCCTGCTCCGGGACCAGGGCAAGCTCGCCGAGGCCGAACCGTACTACCGCGAAGCCCTGGAGAAGAGCATGCGCGTAAAGGGCGCCCAGCACCCAACCACACTCGTGTTCACAGGCAATCTCGGTCGGGTCCTGCAGCAGCAGGGCAAGCACCAGGACGCCATCGACCTGCTCGCCCCAGCCGAGCCCGCGGCCCGGACGGCGTTGACGGGCGGCAACGCGCGGCGGCTCGCGTTGATGCTGACCACCCTTGGCCGTGCCCGCATGGGCATTAGCTTCGATGCTGAACGCTTCAACCTCGCCGAGGCCAACCTCCTCGAAGCCCACCCGATCTTCGTGACGGCCAAGGACCGCGGCCCCACCCACAAGGAGACCCTCGAGTGCGTGCAGGGTCTCGCGGACCTCTACACCGCGTGGCACGCAGCCGAGCCCGGGAAGGGCTATGACGCCAAAGCGGCCGAATGGAAGGCGGAGCCAGCAACGCCTGCCGCCGCGCCGAGCCCTGAGCCCGCAGCGGTGCCGGACAAGCGCTGATCGAACGACACAAAAGCGTGCGATCGCTTCAGTACGCCCGCTCGGCCTTCGCGCCGGGGTAGAACCGCTCCAGCATCATCGGCCACGTTTCGCCACGATCAGCAAAGCCCTTTGCACAGTGCTGGCAGAGCCCGACTCCGTGCCCGAAGCCGCGGCCGGAGAACGTGAACCCGGAGCCCGTGGTCACTGGCTCAAAGTCGCTGCTGTTGATGCGGGTCTGGCTGGTGATGGCGGGCTGCCCGGGGGCGGCGGAGTTGGCGGCGAAGCGGAGGTCCTCAGCCGAGAGGGTGTATGACTGGCCGCCGGGCTGGATGATGAGGAATCGGTTGGGGCGGCCCGCGACGTTGACACCCGCGGGGCGGATGCTCTCGACACCGGTGATGGAGGCGATGGGGAGGCGCTTCTCACGACCGAACTGCGCGAAGCGGGCGGCAAGGTCGGCCCGGGTTCGCTGCGCGGTCCAGCGATAAAGCGAAGCGTTTTGGCAAGCAAACTCTCGCCCCTGGGTCTGGAGGGGGCCAGCGAGATTGAACGCGTTGTTCGCGTCGGTCGCCCATGTATCTCGGGCGGAGGCGGGGCGGCCGCCGCAGGTGCTGCTGTAATACGCCCGCAGGGGCGCACCAGACCATGTGAGGACGATGCCGCGGGTATCGACGACGGCCTGGGCAGCGAGGGGGTTCTGACCCGTTCCGGCGTAGGCCTGGTCCTTGGCCGGGGAGGCATCAAGATCAAAGGGCGCGCTCATGGCGCGGCGGCGGGCCCGCTCATGAAGGGCGTAACTGCGCGCGGCGATGGCCTGGGCGCGATAGGCCTCGGCAGGCCAGCCCGCGTACATCTCTGAGGTCACAACGCCCTTGAGATACTCCTCGAGCGTCGTGCTCTCGACCACGTCAAAGGCGCGGGCGCTCTCGCTCTTGGTGCTGCAGCGGAGAGTGCCGGAATAGGCCTTGCCGTTCACATAAAGCATCGAGCCCGCGCCGGGGGCGGGTCGCGCGATGGCAGCACCGCCCGCCGCCAACGGGGCCGGTGGGACAGCACCTTGGGGGTTGGCCTTGACGGTGGGCTGCTCACCCGTTGGCGCCCCGATCGCACCCTCTTCGCCCGCGAAGGAGAGGGACGCGTTGCGCGGGTAGCGGGCGGCAAGCCCAGAGGGATCAGTCAGGAGCCAGCCGGCATCGGTGAGCTTCACCTCAACAGGCGCAAAGACCCGGGCCGCGGGGCGGCGCGGATCGGTCGAACTCGTGACCCAGACGGTGCGGAGCGTCGTTGAGATCGTGGCGATCTGCGCGGATTCGAGGATGCGGATGCGGACATCGGGCTCGCCGGCAATCCCGGGGATGACGGTGCGCGCCACGGGGGCCGAGCCGCTCGTGGGCACGGGGCGAGGGACCGGGCGCGACGAGGAGGAGGACGTGCCCGAGGTCGATGAGGATTCCGGTTCGCTCGTATAGGCGGAACAGCCAGCGACGACGATGGCGACCGCCACGCAGACCATGGCGAGACCAGCAAGGAGGTGCGGGCGTACAGCGACCGCGCAGCGCGAGAGAGAATCCATGCGGAAGGTATCGGCCATGCGGCTTTGCCGTCTGCAAACTCCGAGCGGGCGCGAGTGGCCTGCCCGCTGCGCCTTGATGGCACGTCTGAACCGCTATGCTGAGCATCCTGATGGACGCACCACCCACCGCGACCGCACCGAACCCGACCGGGGAGGCACCCTCCCCGCACGCTCCCTCGCCACAAGCCCGCCCCGGGGGCCGATGGGGCCGGGTGTCGCTCTCGCTCTCGTGCCGGTCGCTCTATCCCTTCGCGCTGATCCCCTTTGCAGAGACTCCCCGCCACCAACGCGGCGCCATGCGGGTGCTCGATGTTCCGGCGGGGGGAGGCGTTCTGGCCTGCGCCCTCGCCGCGGCGGGGTTTGACGTAACCGCCGCGGATCTCTTTCCGGAGTATCTGGCGCGAACCCAGTCACGGCAGACCGCGGCGGACGCTCGGGGCCAGTTTGAGGAAATGTGTGGCGCCCGGCTTCCGGAGTGGTTGGCGGCAGAGCTCTTTGCCGGTGGCGCTCCAGCGCAGCGCGGGCTTGCCGGGGCCGCGGCGGACATGGAGGGGACGCTCCCCTTTGCGGATGGATCATTTGACCGCGTGGCGTGCGTCGAGGGGATTGAGCACGTGGTCGATCGGCACCGCACGCTGCGCGAACTGCGACGGGTGCTTCGGCCGGGTGGGCGGCTGATCATCACCACGCCAAACCTGATGTCGCTGCGGGCGCGGCTGGCGTTTGCCCTGGCCGGGCAGCGGGCCTTCAAGTCATATGTGGACGAGCACACAAGTGTGTGGGGCCGCTCGCCTGATGGGAGCCGGACCTACCACGGGCACGCCTTCCTGCTGACCTACTTCCAGATTCGGTACAGTCTTCATCACTGCGGCTTTCGCATCCGTCGACTGCTGCCGAGCAACTGGAGTGTGAGCAGCGTGGCGCTCTCGCCGATCGCGCTCTTGGTGGCGCTCGGCACGCTTTACAGCCAGCGCGGGGCGAAGAAGAAGTTCTCACGCATCGCCCGCGGCGACGCGGGGGACCTCTCGTACCGCCCGCCCCTGGGGACGGTGCCGCCTTATGCCGAGATGTTCTCGCACCTGCTCTCGCCGGAGTTGCTCTTCAACGCGACGATGGTGATCGAGGCCGAAGCGCGGGAGGAGTCGGCGG
>JBQTIJ010000447.1:0-3827 GCA_052388255.1 Phycisphaerales bacterium | reverse complement strand
CGAGGGGTGGACCCCAGCCAGGGCGCGGCCCGGAATGCCTACCTGGACAGATGACTTTGCCGACGTGCTGGGCGTATTCCGTTCCGGGGGAGCGCGGCAATAATCCGGTACCGTCCTCCCGGAGTCTCTCGCGATGCGCCTTGCCTATTCGATCGTCACCGCCGCGGTTGGCTGTGTCTTCTCCCTCTCGGCCGTCCACGCCGCTCCGCAGAGCGTCGAGGGATCCATGGTGGTCGTCACCAAGGATGATGTTCCTCTGCGCTCGGGCGCAGCGACGCTCTTCTATACCGTGGCCCGGCTCAAGGCCGGTACCGTCCTCATGACCGACAAGGAGGAGAGCGGCTTCTGCCGCGTGACGTACCCCGCGGGCTCAACGGCCTACGTGGTTGCCGAGGAGGTCACACTCGAGGCGGGCGGCAAGTCGGCCAAGCTCAACAAGCCCTCGCGGCTGAAGGCGGCCAACCTGACGGCGGGCCCACGCGGCTCGTGGTACAACCTGCTCGAGAAGGAACTTGACGCGGGGACCGAACTCAAGGTCAGCGAACCGGTGAAGGGCGACGATGGCAAGGTGACGATGTACGCCATCACCCCCCCCACGGTGGCCCGGGCCTTCCTCAACCGCGAGTGGATCCGTCCGGCCACGCCTGAGGAGATCGCCGCCGCCGCGCCCGCCAAGGCGCCCGAGGCGACGCTCGTGCCCGATCCGAAGGAGGCCAAGCCCGCGACCGGCCCCGCGCCGGTGAACCCGCCGACGCCGCCGGGACCGGAAGGGACGAAGCCCGACGGTGAGCCCAGCACCACCGACAAGCCCGTGGCCACCACGCCGCGGCCCGCCGCCCCCGCTCCCGCACCGGTACAGACCAAGGTGGAGAAACTCGCGGCGGTCTTTGCGGCGGTGAAGGCACAGCCCGAGGCCGATGCGGAGGCGGCTCAGGCGATGGTGGAGATGGAGAAGCACATGGCGACCCTCGACAACTCACCGGCGGGTGAGCGCGAGCGCCGCTATGTCAAGAGGTTCGTTGACTACCTGAAGCTCCGCGCCGACATCCAGCAGGCCCGCCGCGCGACCGAGGAATCGACACGTCGGTTTGACGGTGCGGCTCAGGCGATCCGGGATGAGATCAAGAAACTCGAAGCCCAGGCGGTCTACACCGCCATCGGCCGCCTGACCACGAGCGCGGTCTACGACGGAGAGCGGCTGCCGAAACTCTACCGGATCATCTCGCCCGAACCGGGCACGCCACGGACGATCGGGTACCTCCTGCCCGATGCCGCGATGGATCTTGACAGCAAGATCGGGCGCGTGGTAGGGATCGTCGGGGATTCCAAGATGGACGACTCCCTCCGCGCCACGGTGCTGAAGGCGACACGGGTGGATGTCGTCTCCCTCCAGCCCGTCCATTCGTCCACGCCGGCGGAGGCACCGGCAGCGACACCCCCCGATATCAACAAGTGAGCGTGACGCTACCATCGGTCATGATCGACTCAGCCCAGATCGATGCGGAGGCAGACTCGGGGGTACTGGTCGTCCGCCTCAAGTGCGAGAAACTGGCCGAGTATGAGACCCCGATCATCGAGCAGGAGGTTCGCTCCCTTGCTCCCGGCTTTCATTGGAAGGTCGCGCTTGATTTCGGTCAGGTCCAGATGATCTCGAGCGTCGGGCTTGGGATGCTTGTCTCCCTTCAGCGGGCCTGCAAGGCCGGGAACGGCAAACTCGCGCTCTTTGCGATGAACGCCAACCTGCGCATGATCATGAAGGTGACCCGCCTCGACTCGGGCTTCACCATCAAGGACGATCGCCCAGTCGCGGTCAAGGCGTGCGCATGATCGCGCCGGGGCCGCGGCCCGCGCGACTGGCGGTCTTTGTCTCCGGCGGGGGGCGAACGCTGCTGAACCTGCACGACGCGGCCAAGCGCGGGGACTTCAATGGCGAGGTAGCGCTTGTGGTCAGTTCCGCCGAGAACTCCGGGGCCGAGCGGGCCCGCAGCGCAGGGCTGCCGGTGCGGGTCTGGCCGGGGCGATTGCCCAGGGCCGAACTCGGCGAACTGCTCCGGGAGCAGCGCATCGACCTCGTGGTGCTCGCTGGGTATCTCAAACTCCTGCCGATCCCCGCGGGGTTTGAGGAACGAGTGCTGAACATCCACCCCGCTCTGCTTCCCGCCTTCGGGGGTCCGGGCATGCACGGCCGCCATGTCCACGAAGCCGTGATCCGGGCCAGTGCCAGCGTCTCCGGGTGCACGGTGCACTTCTGTGATGAGCACTATGACACGGGGCCCATCGTGCTGCAGCGATCGTGCCCGGTGTGCCCCGGGGACACGCCTGAGGCATTGGCGGCGCGCGTCTTCGCGGAGGAACTGGTCGCCTATCCCGCCGCGCTCCGGCAACTCCTTGGACCTGGCGCTCGGAAGGAGTCGCCGTGAACAAGGCCCTCCCCGCACGCATGGTGGTCATGGTCCTCGCGACCCTGCTCTGGTCGGCGGTCGCGCGCGGGCAGGACCAAGAGGCGAAGCGCGAGGCCGAGGCGGCCTTCGTCAAGGCCTTCGGGGAGCGCGACTATGAACTGGCGGAAAAGGCGGCCCGGGCGTGGGCGAAACTCCGGCCGGACGACTTCATCCCCCACTACAACCTTGCCTGCGCCCTGGCACAGATGGGGAGGATCGACGAGGGCGCGGCGATGCTCGACCGCTCCGTTGAACTGGGGATGGTGAGCAAGTATCAACTGGTGATGGACGGCTCGTTGACCCCGCTGCACGGACATGAGACGTATGCCCGCCTGATCGCGACATGGGACGCGCAGCTCGAGCGGGCCATCGATGCACGGCTCGACCGGGCCCGCAAGGCCTTTCCCAAGAACTACCACTACGTCAAGGACCCCGACCAGCGTCTCGCCTTCGCGAGCGGGTTTGATCCGGCCCTCTTTGAGAGAGCCCGGGGGCAGATGAACCTTGTCAGCGACTGGTGGAAGAAGACCGTTCTCCCCGATGGGACTCCGTTGGTGGTGGCCGACGGCACGCAGCCCGACCCGTGGGTGATGGTGACTCTGCCGGCGCGGGCCGACTTCGCGCGGTGGTCAGCCCGGAACTTCGGCCCGCGCTCGAAGTACATCCCGGGAATCTACGACAACCAGCACAAGGAACTCGTGGCGCAGGACCTTGGGGCAACGCTCCGACATGAGTTCTGTCACGTGCTCCACTACCGCGATGCCGATCGGCGCGGGCAGGTCCATGCCGTCTGGCTTCAGGAGGGGCTCTGCTCATTGGTCGAGGACATTGAGGTCTCGCCCGTCGGCGTGAAGGTGGTGCCAAGTTGGAGGACCAACGCCGTCAAGCGAACGGCCCGGGTGGGGCGGTTGATCCCGCTGGCGAAACTGGTGGCATTCGACCAGGCGAAGATGACGCGCGAAGGGACAGCCATCCCCGCATACGCGCTCGCCCGCGCCACATGCCTGATGCTTGCAGAGCGCGATCTACTGCGGCCGTTCTACGCCGCGTATGTCCGTCTCCACAGGGAAGACCCGACCGGGGCGAAGGCGCTCGAAGAAGTCATGCAGATGCCTCTGGCTGAGATCGACACCTTGCTGGCGCGCTGGGCCCTGACCCTCCCCGATGTGCCCGATGCCGAGCGCCCCGGGCGCGTGCGGCTGCCGGTCCGGCTCGGCGCGACCGGGGGCGACGGCGTGACGATCGAGGCCGTCGATCGCGGCACGGCCGCCGGGGACCTGCGGGCGGGGGATGTCGTTGTGACTGTCAATGGCGAGGGCGTACACGACCAGAATGAACTGGCCCGCGTACTGGGACGGTTCGCGGGGAGCGAAGAGGTGGAGGTCG
>JBQTIJ010000446.1:0-2188 GCA_052388255.1 Phycisphaerales bacterium | reverse complement strand
CCGGAAACGGCCGGTGAAGGTGGACGTGCTGGGCTCGATGCAGCCGACGCCGGGGCAGCCGCCGAAACGGATCGAGCCGGGTGCGTGCGCGGATGAGGATGACCTGGCGGGCGATGCGCTGCTGGCGGCGGCGGGGGCGGGGTCAACGACGACGGCGACCGAGTTCTACTCGCCGATTCCACCGGGGTACCGCAAGGGGTACACGAAGTACATCGTGGTCTTCGGGACGGTGATGAGTGGGCTCGGGAAGGGGATCTTCGCGGCGAGCGTGGCGAAACTGCTCAAGGACAAGGGGCTGGTGGTCGCGCCGATCAAGCTCGAGGGGTACTTGAACATCGACGCGGGGACGCTGAACCCCTATCGGCATGGGGAGGTCTTCGTGCTGGACGACGGCACGGAGTGCGACATGGATCTTGGGACGTATGAGCGGCTGCTCGACCAGGACATCACGTTCCGCAACTTCACGACGAGCGGGCAGATCTTCAGCGAGGTGCTGGAGCGGGAGCGGAAGGGGAGTTACCTCGGGCGGGACGTGCAGATGATTCCGCATGTGACGGGCGAGGTGAAGCGGACGATCCGCGAACTGGCGGCGCACGGGGATGGGAAGCGGCCAGCGGATGTCGTGTTTGTGGAGGTCGGGGGGACGGTGGGCGACTACGAGAACGGGTTCTATATCGAGGCGCTGCGCGAACTGGCGTTTGAGGAAGGGCCGGAATCAACGTGCTTTGTGGCGCTGACGTATGTCATCAAGCCCGAGACGCTGGGGGAGCAGAAGAGCAAGCCGGCCCAACTGGGGATCAAGCGGTTGATGGAGGCGGGGGTTCAGCCGCACCTGATCGCGTGTCGCGCGACGGACCCGGTGACAGAGAAAGTACGGGAGAAGATCGCGATGTTCAGCAACGTGCCGCTGAAGAGGTGCTTCAGCATGCACGACCGGCCGAGCATCTACACGATTCCTGACGAGATGCGCGAGACGGGGCTTGACCGGGAGATCCTCTCGCTGCTGCGCCTGCACGACCGCGTGGACGCGGCTCAGGAGGATCGGGCGCGGGAACGGTGGTCAACGTTTGTGCGGAAACTGACGACCCCGAAGTCGCGGAATGTGCAACTGGGGATCACGGGCAAGTACGCGCACCTGCGCGATGCGTATGCGAGCATCGACAAGGCGGTTGAGCACTGCTCGGCCCACCTCGCCTGCGATGTGGCGATCAAGTGGATCGACACGACGGAACTGACCGAGGGGATGGTGGCGAGCCGGCTTTCGGGGATGGACGCGGTGATTGTTCCGGGCGGGTTCGGGGCGCGGGGCGTGGAAGGGAAGATCGCCTGTGTGAAGCACTGCCGCGAGCGGATGCTGCCGTATCTTGGCATCTGCCTGGGGTTCCAGGTGGCGGTGATCGAGTATGCCCGGAATGTGCTGGGGATGGGCGACGCGACGAGCACGGAGTTTGACCCGCGAACGCCGCACCCGGTGATCAGCGAACTGCCGGAGCAGAAGAAGATCGAAGGGCTGGGCGGGTCGATGCGGCTGGGGGCGCAGGATGTGGCGATCACTGAAGGGTCGCTGGCGCATCATCTGTATGGCCGGAAGGCGACGATCCGCGAGCGGTTCAGGCACCGGTACGAGGTTGATCCTTCGTACATTGCGGGGCTTGAGAGCGCGGGGTTGATCTTCAGCGGTCGGCATCCGCGCCAGCCGATCATGCAGGTGCTGGAACTGCCGCCGGGGACACACCCGTACTTCGTCGCGGGGCAGTTCCACCCGGAACTGACGAGCCGCCCGCTGGCACCGCAGCCGATGTTCATGGGGCTGATCGCGGCGGCGATCGCGCGGAAGCATGTGCTCGAGGGGGGTTCGATGGGCGAACTGATGGGGGACCCGGTGATGGCCCGATGGGTTCGCGCTGATGCGCGGCTCGAGGGCAGCCGGGCGTGATGATTCGCACCTGCTGGAGGCGGCACCATGGATCTTGATCTGAAGGGGACGCGGGCGCTCGTGTGCGGGAGCTCGTCTGGGATTGGTCGCGCGTGCGCGATCGAGCTGGCGGGGCTGGGCGCACATATCACGCTCATGGCCCGCGACGAGGCCAAACTGGAGGGCGTGGCCGCGGCGCTCCCGCGGGGGGCGGGGCAGAACCACAACTACATCGTGGCGGACCTTGGCAACCCGGCGGCGGTGCGGGCGGCG
>JBQTIJ010000445.1:0-4376 GCA_052388255.1 Phycisphaerales bacterium | reverse complement strand
ACAATACATGGTGAGGCGACTTTCCAGTTCATCCGCATGCCCCCCGCAAGTCTACGGGCGCGGGATCAACGGAAGCACTGCATGTTCAGCGGTGGCGCCGTGCAGTACGTGGTCGGGTGGCATGTGCACGGGCTGAACTGCGAGCCCGCTTCGTCAATGCGGCAACAGCAGCAGTGGAGACAGTTGGTGAGCAGCCCCTCGGGGCAATCCTCATAGACACACATGCACATGGCACCCTGCTGCCCGCCCCCGCCCCCGCCGCCGTTGCTGTCGGCAGAGACAAAAGAGGCACCAAGGACAAGGACGGCGGCCACAACCGACGCGGAGGCCAATGACGATCTGATGGAGCGGCGTGTAACCATTGCGTGTACTCCGGAGGCCCGCCCAACAAAGCGGGCACAGAGTCCAAAGTACCGGCCGGAGCGTGGCCCGCCAGCGAAGCGCGCAAGAATGCGGCGTAAGTTGCGCAGCTCAGGACCGATACCCTGTTTAAGTACCGGTAACTCGATGGGTGATGCAGGGGAACACCCCTGCACAGAGGGGGAACCCCACCCTGCAAAGGGGATCGCTCAAGAAGACAAGTCGTGGATGCGCAACGCGACAGGGAAGTATGGTGCCGCCGGTCAGGCCCGCGGCGCTTCACATGCCGAAGTCGATGCCACGCCAACCGTGGGTGGTACTCATCACCGGCCAGGTGGGGACGCCGAAGCGCCAGCGCTCAACCACGGAATCCGGCCCCGCGCCGCGCAGCGGTTGGTGCTTCACCGAACCATCAGCTCGCCCGCAGAGGAGCGCCGACGGAACACCAAAGGGCTCGTCCGCGGGTGGCGGCAATCCTGATTCGAGCAGCACGCCCTTGCGGGAAGGGAATGCAACATCCGCGTGGTGGGTGGGGGCGAGCAGAGTCTCCGCGGGCACCAAGGTGTGCGGGGCGAACCACTCCGGCCGCGCGAAGGCGCATGCCGAGAGTTCGATGCTCGATCGGACAGCGTCGGGGTGGATCGCATCTTCGATGTTGCGGGCCCGCACGCGATCGAGCGGCGCGAGCGACAAACCGGCGCCATCGGCAAAGTAGGTCGGCACAAGCACGCTCGCCCAGAGCGTGCGACCGGCAGCGAAGTAGCTGAAGGCCACCGGCTTGCCCAGCACGGTGACAGGCCCATCAAACCGGCCGGGCGACTGGAGATAGGGCCAGGCATCGCGATGGTCCGCCGCGTAGGCGCTGAGCGCGATCATGGCCTGTCGCATGTTCGCGGCGGAGCGCGTTTCTCTCGCTCGGAAGGCGCTGGCGCCTATGGAGGGGAGCGCGAGCGCCACCAGCACCGCCAAGACCGTGAGAGTGACAAGGACTTCAACGAGCGTGAACGCGCGGGCCGGCGCGACGGCGAGAGCATGAGACGATCGGGATGAGCGCGGTTGGTGCGACATCGGTCAATAGAGCTCCGCCACGCCGGGGTGATGGGCCCTGACAGTGATCCACTCGACCAGCCAGCGCGAACCGGCGGGGTCCTTGGAAAGATGAAAGACCAGCGGGCGGCGTGATCCGTCGCCGTACTCAACGAGCAGGGCGTAGGTCGCGGAGGGGCTTTCGCGGTTGCGGAGCGCGGCCTCATGGGCCGGGACAAACCACCGGACAAACGCCCCCGGCCGGACGCTCCACGCCTCCGCGCCGAGTCGCCCCGCCGGAGTTGGCCGCCGGTTCCTTGGCGAGCCGGCGATCGTGGACCGGTTGCCGAAGATCAAGGCCCGTCCAGCAGGATCAGCAGCAAACGCCCGGGGCGTGTTCACGGGTGTGCGGGCCTGCTCGCCCGCGCCCCAGACATCCGCAAAGACCGATTCGAGCGGCTGGTCATCCGCCGGGGGGCGGCCGAAGGTCGCGGCATACGACGCGGCCATGCCACTGCGAACGAGCAGTTGCTCCCGGTTCACGAAGACGTAACCGGCGTTCGACCGCCACCGAAGATACTCTTCTACGCTGCTCTGAAAGTGTCGCGCATGGAAGAGACCTGCCACGGCCGCGCTCACGCTTTCAACATCGGCGGGCGAGTGCGTTCCGCCGGTCTCGTTCTCTGGCGTCACTTCCCGCAGAAGCGCGGCGAGGGCGGTCTCGTCCGCGATGGCCGAGAGCGGCCTCATGGGTACAAGCCGATAGGCCTCAAGAGCGCTGTCGAAGGCCTCAGTCTCCATCTGCTGGTGCGCTGCGAGCGTCGGGCTCTGCGAGAGTTGCGAGCGGAGCGCCCACCCGACCGCCCCAGCGGCCAGAATGACACAGATGAATGCGGTGCGACAGTTCATGAGTGCGGTCGAAGCAAGGTGCCGCCACGTTACGGTACGCACTGCTATCTGGCGACCCAGTCGAGGCATGCGGTGTCGGTCCCGATCAGTCCCGTGCACCCGGGTACGGTACAACGTGCCCGGTCCCTGTCAAACCGACATCGCAGAGTATCGGCTCTTCTCGGCGCGATGTGAAAGTGGGCTGCGAGAGACCATTTCACCGCGGCGTGCAAGATGCGAACAAGCCGCAAACAGCCGTGCGAGTGCTGGACCCGGGCCCATGAAGAGCGCGCGTGAACGCATGGGCTCGTGCCTCGCCCACGTGCGCCAAAATCAACATCCCGCAAAGTACGCGGTGATGAACTCGTCAAGGTCGCCGGGCTCAACAAAGCCATCGTTGTTGAAGTCGCATACGTTGCGTTCAGTGGGGAGATCGCTGAAGTAACTGGTGATGAAACCGTCGAGGTCGTCCGGGCTCAACAGACCGTTGCCGGTGAAGTCCGTCGCGCAAGGCGGGCGGAGCTCAAAGGCGCCGGAGACGTTGAAGTAGACGTTGCCATTGGCGGCGATCCGCACCCGGGCGGTGCTTGAGGTGAGCCCGTGTGTTGAAAGAGTCGCCGTGCCGGTGTTGGGGGCCGCCGCGGCGAGCACGTGCGGGAAAGTCGCTCCCCCATCCAGCGAGAGCGCGATCTCGACGTTTGCCGTGGCGATCGGGGCGATGGCCGATGCGCCCACCGTCCACTCGACCTGCATGCTCGGTCCAAGGACGATCGCCGCGGCTGGCGGCGCGGTCACGTTGAAGGCCGGGCCATCTCCGATCATCACCCGCACAAGGTCAGAGGTCGTCGAGCGCCCCATATTGTCGCGCACCGTGAGGCGGAACTTGCGAGTGGAACCGGCGACCGTTGGCATTTGCTCGCCGATCGTGGCCGTGCTGGTCAACACATCGGCCATGCGCGGGAAGGACCGCACCGGGTTCGCGCTCGGCAGGAAGGTCCGGAAGAGGGGCGATGTGCCGTTGTCGCCGCTGGTGAGGCCCGTGAGACGCTGAGTTGGGCCGATGTCGAGTTGCTCCCAGGAGTACACAAGGTTGGCGCCATCATCCATGACCACGCCCGAGAGCGCGAAGGGCGTGCCCGGTGGGATGGTCAGCCCCGTGGACGTGGTGGAAGTAATGACCGGGGCGGCAAGGTTGGGAGTGTTCACCGGCACTGAGCAGGCCCCGCCCGTCCCCGCCAGAAAGGAGCGCATTTCGATCAGGTTCCCGGTGTGAAAGTAAGGTTCCGCAAACTGCACCAGGTTGTCCGTGTCCCCTTCGCTCACCGTCCCGCCCACAGGGCAGGCCCCCGCGTATGAGAGCAGCGTGCTCCCCCCGCCCGGCTCCCACCGCGTGTTGCTTGTCGCGTTCCCGTTGCAGCGGCCGAGCTGTCCGTTGAGCGTGTGGTTGCCCCCGAACTGGTGACCAAGTTCGTGCATCGGCACGAGGGCCGAGGCGGGCTCCACCTCGCCACCCCGTGGCACGCCCGAGATTCCGCCACCCTTGTTCGCCGTGCAGGTGGATCGCAGATAGGCCACGCCGCCGCGGATGCGCGTCAGCAGGTGGCCGATCTCAAAGTTCGCCGAACCGATCACGCTGTTCAGGTTGCTGATATTCGCACCCAGATACCCCCCTGAACAGTCCGCGGCCGGGTTCGAAACGCACGTGGGATCAGAGTTCGCATAGGGATCGGTGGCGGGGTCAAAGTAAGCGAGCAGGTCGTTGTTGCCGATCAGCACAAAGCTCACGCCCAGGTCGGCCTCAAAGGTGAGGTTGCACCGGTTGACGACCGAGACGATCGCCGCCATCGCGTCCGTCACGTTGGGAGCGTTTCCAAGCACCGTTGATTGGTACGCGCCGTACTCACCCGTGCAGGCCATCGCGATTCGATAGGCCCGGAGCGGGAGCCCGGTGGGGGGGGCGCCCGCGGGGGCTTCGTCCTCGTGGTGATCATGGTCATCGTGCGGCTCTCCCGCCGGAGCATCGCCCGCTCCATGCTCCGGGCCCGTTCCGCAGGCCCAGTCATGCTCGCCGTGCGTGAAGTCATGGAGGTAATAGACGCCCA
>JBQTIJ010000444.1:0-5245 GCA_052388255.1 Phycisphaerales bacterium | reverse complement strand
CGGCGCGCGGCATGCCGTGGTGCGCTACCCCATCGACTTCTCATGGTCTGTCCGCCGGTTTCTGAACGCGACCCGGCCCGCGCTCGTCGTGCTTGTGGAACTGGAAATCTGGCCGAACTTCGTCCGGGCCTGCTCATTTCGTGGAATCCCCGTCGGGGTCATCAACGGCCGCCTCAGCGAACGCTCGTTCAAGGGCTACCGGCGCATCCGGAGAATCATCGGCCCCTCGTTCGGGCGGCTCGCCTTCGCCGCGGTGCAGGATGAGGTCTACGCCGAGCGCTTTGGCGCCATGGGCACACCGCCAACGCGGCTGCTCATCTCTGACACCATGAAGTGGGACAGCGCGAAGGTGGAGTCCACCGTCGCCGGGGCTGAGTTGCTCGCCGCCACGCTCGGGATCGATCGCACACGCCCGCTGATCGTCGCCGGAAGCACCGGGCCCGATGAGGAACTCCTGCTCGCTCGTGCCTGCCCGCCGAACGTCCAGCTCCTGTGCGCACCCCGCAAGCCGGAACGGTTTGACGAAGCCGCCGCCGCCCTCGCCGAGAACGGAACCGGTGTCGTTCGTCTGAGTGCATGCCGGGCCGGCGCGCCGCGCCCGGCAGGAGCCGGCCGCTTCCTCCTCGACACCATCGGCGATCTCAGCGCCGCCTACGCCCTCGCGGACATCGTGGTCATGGGCCGGTCGTTCGGCCGCCTGTATGGCAGCGACCCGATCGAGCCCGCAGGGCTCGGGAAGCCCGTGCTCATCGGGCCGCGTTTTCAGGACTTTGACTCCGTCGTCCGCACGCTCCGCGCGGCGGGCGGGCTTGAAGTCGTCGCCCCCGAGGCCCTTGGCCCGCGTCTCACGGCCCTTCTCAATGACGATGAACTGCGACGCACCATGTGTGAAAAGGGCCGGGCCTGCGTCGCCGCCCACCGCGGTGCCACCCGCCGACACGCTGAACTCATCGTCGCTCACGCGAGTGGCATGAAATCACAAGGAACCTGACGCAGAAGGGCTCGCGAACAGCGCACCGGACCTATCATGCAAAGTTCCCAATGCGGAAGCGCGCAGATGCGCTTCCCCGAGCACCCTTGATGCGCAATCCGATGCGCTTCAGGGGCGTTGGCCTTTCTTGGCAGACGGCCCGGAGCGGTCCGACAGGGCTCCGGTGCATCGGAACTTCGGCCCGTGCCCCTCCCCGGGGCACGCCGGTCATTTGAGGGCGTAGCTCAGTCGGTAGAGCAACGGACTTTTAATCCGTTGGTCGTGGGTTCGAGTCCCACCGCCCTCATTCGGCTTTGCAATGTTCCGCTCGTTTTCGCGTCCGCCTTCCCCTGTTCGCCTTTCCCCTGCCCCCCCCCGCCCCCCGCGTCACTCCGTGCCCCAGGGCCGAGTGACGTCCTCCGCCACACGCCGCCACATGACCACGCTCGTTCTGCACACCAACTGGTCCGCCTCCGGCGCGGGGGTCGCTGGACCCGCGCTCCACGTCTGGGCCGAGCGCGGCCCGGTTGTGCCCGATGATTCACCCGCTCTCATCGCAGGCAACGGCCCCTTCCCACACGACTTCGCCGCGTCACACGATGAGCTCCTCCGGGTCCTCGGAATCGATCCTGCGCCCCTGCACATCACTCCTTCGCTGTTGCAGGTGAACATCCCCAGCCGAAACGGCCGCCCCGCCCCCAGCCCTGCGCTCGACCTTGATCTCATTGACGATCTCGCGAATAGCGACGACGCGGTTGACTCGACAGGCGGCACTGCGACGACCGCTGCCACGATCGCGCCCGCGCCCACCCGCCTCCTTTCATTTCACGTTCCATCCCTCGCTGTCCCCGCCGCGGCGGTCGCAACGGTGCTCGAAGCCGCAGAGAGCCAGGCGGCCCTGAGCGCTGACGGTAACGGAACCCACGAAGCCAACGGCCATGCGGACCACCCGCGCCTTCGACTCGGCGCCTCAGCCGAGTTCTTCGCCGTGGCAGCGCGCTTCGTGCGCTGGTTGCTCGTTCAGCAGCGCGTCGTCCCAACGCTCGTGCAGGACCTCTCCGGCTCCCTCCGCGGGCTCTGGCAGCCCTGGCTCGCCGACGAGTTCGTCGCTGCCCGGGTCGTCAAACTCCTCGCCGCCATGCCCCCTTCCGCCCGCGCGGGCGCGGACTTCTTCAAGCACGAGCCCTGGCCGATCCTCGAGGACTTCCTCGTCCGCACACTCGATGCCCAGTGCCGTGGCGTCATGTTGCTTGAGAACATGATCGACACCATCGAGACCCGTCGGGCCACCCCCGATGCGCACGTGCTTTGGCTGGCAGGGCTCCTCTCAGGTGCCGACGGCGTGGCGGCCATCGGCGGCCAGCGCCCCAACATGCTCAAGAAGGTCCGCCAGTGGGTCGGCACGCTCGACCAGCGCGACAGCGGATCCCCCTGGCGGCTCATGCTCAAGCTCGCCGAGCCACTCGACCTGTCGGACGTCACGGAGTTCGCCGTCCCCGCCGAGAAGCTCTCGTGGGTGCTCTCGTTCCACCTTCAGTCCGTCGAGAACTCCGCCGTCACGCTCGACGCCCGCGACATCTGGGTGCTCCCCACCGAGAGCGCAAGCGTCGCAGGGCTGCACGTCGAGAAGCCGCAGGAACTCCTCCTTGCCGAGCTCGCCCGTGCCGCCCGGCTCTTCAAGGCCCTCGACAGCGCGCTCAATGAGAGTGAACCGGCCGAACTCGAGCTTGACACCCACCGCGCCTACGAGTTCCTGCGCGAGGTCCGGCCCATCCTCATCGAGCAGGGCTTCGGCGTCTCCTCGCCCGATTGGTGGGAATCGCCCGCCTCGCGCCTTGGTGTTCGGCTCCGCATTGACAGCCCGGAAGAGGCGCCCGACTGGGTCGGCGCGGGCCCGGGCGGAACCAGCAACGCCCGTGTCGGGCTTGAAACACTGGTCAACTACCGCTGGCAGGTCACCATCGGCGACACCACGCTTTCGCTCGAGGAGTTTGAGCGGCTCGCCAATCTCCGCTCGCCCCTTGTACTCATCGGCGGCCGCTGGGTGGAGGTCCGGCCCGAGGATGTGAAGGCCGCGGTCGAGTTCATCCGTGAGAACCCGGGCGGAAGCATGGAGATCGGCAAGGCCCTTCGGCTGGCGTATGCCTCCGACGTGCGCGAGACCGGCGTGCCGGTGCTTGGCATGGAGGCCACCGGTTGGGTCGCCCAGGTCTTCGGCGACGCCAACGCCAATCAGTCTCTGCCCATCCTCCAGCCGCCCCCGAACTTCGTCGGCTCGTTGCGCCCTTATCAGGTGAAGGGGCTCTCATGGCTCGCCTTTCTTGACCGCTTCGGTCTTGGTGCCTGCCTTGCGGACGACATGGGTCTCGGCAAGACCATCCAGCTTCTTGCCATGCTCCTTCACGAGCGCCTCGCCGTCGCCGCCAAGGCCGAGAGTGCCCACGCCGGTGCCACCCCAGAGACTCCCGCCCCCGCGGCCCGTCCCCTCCCCACGCTCCTCGTTGTCCCCATGTCGGTCGTGGGCAACTGGCTGCGCGAGACCCACCGCTTTGCCCCTTCGCTCAAAGTCCTCATTCACCACGGCCCCACGCGCCTCCTTGGTGAACCCCTGCACACCGCCGCCCTTGACGCGGACCTTGTCATCACTACTTACGCCCTCGCCCACCGTGATCGTCAGCACATCGAGAAGATCCCCTTCGCCCGCATCGCGCTCGACGAGGCCCAGAACATCAAGAACCCCATCGCCAAGCAGACGCAGGCCATCCGCGGCTTCGATGCTCCGCGCCGTCTCGCCCTCACCGGCACGCCCATCGAGAACCGCCTAAGCGAACTCTGGTCCATCATGGAGTTTCTCAACCCCGGCCTGCTCGGCACCGGGCACGACTTCCGCCGCAAGTTCTCCGTCCCCATCGAGAAGTTCCACGACCCCCACCGCGCCAAGCAACTTCGCGGGATCGTCCAGCCCTTTGTCCTCCGCCGCCTCAAGACCGATCCGAACGTCATCGCCGACCTTCCGGAGAAGCTCGAGACCAAGGAATACTGCTACCTCACCCCGGAGCAGGCCGCCCTCTACGAGTCCACCGTCAAGAACATGCTCGCCCACGCCGAGGAGACCGACGGCATCCAGCGCCGCGGCGTGATCCTCGCAGGGCTTGTCAAACTCAAGCAGATCTGCAACCACCCCCACCAGTACCTGAAGGAACACGACGCCAAGCACACGGCCGGCGCGCCCGCCGATGAGCGCCGCTCGGGCAAGTGCGTGCGGCTCATGCAGATGCTCGACGAAGTGGTGGCCGCGGGTGGCCAGGCCCTCGTCTTCTCGCAGTTCCGCCAGATGGGTGCAATTCTGCACTCCATGCTCCGCCAGCAACTCCAGCGCGAGATCCTCTTCCTGCATGGCGGCACGCCCGCCAAGGACCGCGACGCCATGGTCGCGGCCTTCCAGCGCAACGACGGCACCGCGCCGGTCTTCATCCTCTCGCTCAAGGCCGGCGGCATCGGCCTCAACCTCACGGGCGCCAACCACGTCTTCCACTTCGACCGTTGGTGGAACCCCGCCGTCGAGAACCAGGCCACCGACCGCGCATTCCGCATCGGGCAGACCCGCACCGTTCAGGTGCACAAGTTCGTCGTCGCCGGCACGCTCGAAGAGCGCATCGACCAGATGATCGAGCAGAAGTCCGCCCTTGCCGACAACGTCATCGGTTCCGGCGAGGCGTGGCTCACGGAACTCTCCCTCTCCCAACTCAAGGATGTTCTCACGCTACGCCCCGACGCCATCACCGACGACGAGTAAGCCCCACCGCTCCCCGCCCCACCATGTCCTACGTCCCGCCCACCCCTCCGCGTCGCTTCGATCCCCGTGCGCCCGTCCCCACGATGCACCCGCGCAAGGTCCGCGGCGGGGTCCGGCTCGAGAACCGCGAGGGCCTCGCCGGGCTCGCCTGGGCCGGCCAGCGCTGGATGCGCCTCGTTGAGGACTGCGCCCCGGGCCAGAACCTCGCCGAAGGCACCGCCTACGCCAAGCTTGGCCAGGTCCGTTCCCTCAACATCGCCAGCGCGGGCGGGCTCATCAGCGCCCGCGTTCAAGGCCGCCTTCCTTCCGCTTATGTGACCGAGATCCGCCTCCCCACCTTCAACCATGACCAGTGGGAGCAGGCCCTGTCATCCATGGCGCAGGAGGCCCGCCACCTCGCCAGCTTGCTCGCCGGGGAGGTCCCATCGGGGATTGACGATCTCTTCGCGCCCCTCCATCTCCGGCTCTTCCCGCTTGAT
>JBQTIJ010000443.1:0-1889 GCA_052388255.1 Phycisphaerales bacterium | reverse complement strand
CATGGCGGAGGGTATGCGAGGGGGCTCTCAGGCCGCGATGGTGTGCTTGCCCAGCACGCGCTCGGCGTACCGGTTCATGGCGTCCCGAAGTTGCTCGAACGAGTCGAGCACGTAGTAGATCGGCTGGTAGTGGTCGATCTCGAAGGGGGTCTCGCAGACCTGCTCAAGGTCAAACGGCCGCCGCTCCGGGACCTTCGACTCCAGCGAGTAGGCCGCTTCACCGTGGCTGCTGACCAGGCCGGAGCCATAGATCTTCAGTTGCCCCTTCTCGCGGATCAGGCCGAACTCGACGGTGAACCAGAAGAGCCGCCCCAGGCGCTCGATGTGGTCAGGGTCGTTGCACAGGAGCGCGGCCCGGCCGTAGGTCTGCAGGAAGTCCGCGAAGACGCGGCTGGCGTGCAGCGGGACATGCCCGAAGACGTCGTGGAAGATGTCGGGCTCGGGGAGATAGTCCATCACCTCGCGCGGCCGGATGAGCACCGTGGTGGGGAACTGGCGCTTGGCGAGGCAGGCGAAGAACGCCTTGGCGGGGAGGTACCCCGGCACGCCGTAACTCGCCCAGTCGCTGAACCCGCCCAGCCATCGGTTGATCCCCTCGAGGCGCGTCCCCTTGCGGAGCACGCTCCCGTCGGCGATGGTGCAGTCCTCCTGCAGGGTCGTGTCGCAGAGCAAGGGCAGGCGGTCGCGCGACAGGCGCAGGATCTTCAGCCCGTCGATGAACGTGGTGCTCACCTGCTGCTCCAGCACCTCCCAGCGGCGCACGTAGAGGTCGCGCCACACCTCGTGGTTCTCGCGCGTGTACTTGTGGTAGGCCTGCGTGATATAGAACAGCGAGGGATCGATGGCCTCCGCCGACATGCCCGGGGCCGCATCCGCGTGGGCCTGGGCCACTGTGGCCTCGGTGGAGTCGATGATGTTGTTGTAGTTGATCTTCTTCTTGTCCATCGTGAACCTTTGGCGCGGTGGGCTGCGGGCCATGCGCCCTCCTCACCCGCCGAGCGCTGCCCGCGCGGGCGAGAGGATGGGCGTGGCCCCGGGCGCGGTTCCGCGCCGATCACCGGCTCTGCGGAACTATACGACGGACCTGCTCGGCTCCGTCGCGCCGGTTCGCCGGGGACTCCCCGCCACCTTGAAGGGCCTGCCCACGCCTCGCCGCGGCCGCGTGCCGATACCCTTTTCCTCTCACCTGTTCCCTTCGCCGCCGCGGACCTTCTCGGAGCCGACCATGACCATCTTCGCCAGGATCATCAAGGGCGAGATCCCCTGCCACAAGGTCTACGAGGACGCCCACACGATCGCCTTCCTCGACATCAACCCCCTCTCCCGCGGCCACACCCTTGTCGTCCCCAAGGAGCCCGCCGTCACGCTCGATGAACTCTCCGCCGACAGCGCAGCCGCCCTCGGCCGCGCCCTCGCCCGGGTTGCCCGGGCTGTGCGGATCGCCACCGGCACTCCTGAATACAACATCCTCCAGAACAACGGCTCGACCGCCGGCCAGGTCGTCATGCACGTCCACTTCCACATCATCCCGCGCCCCGCCAATGCCACCGGCCCCGGCGGCCCCGGCCTGAGCGTCACCTGGCCCGCCCGCACGCTCGCCAAGGAAGATGCCACGACCCTCGCCACCGCCATCGCGGCCGCCGCGGCCAAGTGATGCCGCCGGGCGCGTTGGCAGCCCCCACATGCGGCGGAGGTTGCCGAAGATCGGCGAAGCAACCGCCGCAGCGCGATTGAGGCGCGACCGGCCCCGCGTGAACCCCTTGCCCCTCGCTCCGTACTCACCTAAACTCCGCCGTCCCGCCCCTGCTGCCCGGCCCGCCGTGCAGTCCGTGGCGTGCCGATCGCCCTCCTAGCTCAGTTGGTAGAGCAGCTGACTCTTAATCAGCGGG
>JBQTIJ010000442.1:0-19130 GCA_052388255.1 Phycisphaerales bacterium | reverse complement strand
GGTTGCTCGCTCTTTGAGGTGCCGGGGCCTTGGTCCTTCGAGGTCCCTTGCTTCGGGTCTTCGCGCCCCTGCTCGTTCTTTTCAGGGGCAGAGTTCTTCTGATCTGAGGAAGAAGGTGACTCGCTGTTCTTCGGGCGTGGTTCCGATTGGCCTGGGGTTGGCTCGGCGCTCGGAGGTCCTTCCTTCGTTGCCGAGTCTGAGGCGCTCTGCGTGTTGGATGTGCTCGGAGTGCTCGGCGTCTCTTGGGGTTCGTTTTTCTGGGCCTTGTCGTCGCCCGTTGCCTTCTCGGGGTTGGCCGACGTTGAAGGCACCGGGTCGTTCTTTGCCGGCTGGTTCGCTGCAGGGCCTGCTGGATCCGCAGGTGGTGTCGTCGTAGCCGAGTTCTCTTTCTGCAGCGCGCTCGGCGCGGTCGTCTCTTTGGGTGTCTGAAGTGCCGTGGGCGAAGAAGGCGAGCTCGACGGTGGCGCGGCCCCGGGGGCCGTGTTACTCGGCGCGGCCTTGGGCTGGGTCTTGTCGCGCAACTCGGCCGCGATCTGCTCCAGCCGATCCGCCGCGGCTGCGCGTTCTTCGGGGCTCAGATCCGGGGCGTCGCGGAGGAGTTCCTCGGCATGTCGAGCCGCGGCCTCCGGGTCGCCGGCCTCAAGGGCCTCCGCGAGCGCGGCGGCGGGGTCGGTCGATTCAGGGCCGGGCTCAGCCATGCCGTCGGCGGCGTTCTGGAGAGTTTCGCGGCGTGTTCGCGCGGCCTCGGATGCTCGGGCAAGCCGAGAGCGAACGTCATCGGCGGCGTCGTGGCGGTCTTGGGCCTCGCGCTCGACGGAAGCGGCCATTTCGTCAACCGCGCGGGCCGCGCGAGTACGGGCTTCGTCGGCGGTGGTGCGGCCGTTGCGGAGTTCGTTCTCGATCTCCTGAAGGGCCGTGCGTGGGGCGCGATCGGCGGGAGCATCCGTGCGGCCATCGGTGGGCGCTGGTGGCTGATCCTTGAGGGCCGCAATCTCGCGGGCAGCCGCTTCAACATCGGCGCGGGCTGTTTCGCTCGAGTGCCGGGCGGCCGAAGGGGGAATCCAAAGGCCGTCAGGAACGAAGATGCCGACGGCCCCGAGCGACAGAAGCAACGCCGCGCCCATCGGCCACGCGCGACCAAAGCGGATGGGGAGTGCCGCGCGGGGATTCACCTTGGCGGCGAGGGCGGCCGCCTCGGCCCGTGCGAGGGCAAGGAAGCCCGGGTCCTGATGGGCGGCAGGGGTGCTGAAGGCGATGGCGTTGGCGAGCCGGCTGCGCAGGGCCAGAGCTTCATCGAGGGCACGGGCGGCATCGAGGGTTGACGCACGGCGAGCGATCGCCAGAGCAGCTGCCGCGGCTACCCCGAGCGCGGGAAGCGCCAGCGCCGGGAGTGCGGGCCAATAGAGGGCCTTGCAAGCGATGGCGGCCCCGAGGCCGAGGGCAGCCCCGATGGCAAGCCCTGTGCCCGCGACGCGGACAAACTCCGCCAACAGAAGGCGCCGGCGGGCTTTGCCAACAACGCTCTGAATGGCGGGGTCGATACTCACCGGAGAAGGTCCGAAGTCGCGCCGGGGACGATATGGTACTACGCTGCTCTGTGGGCCCGGGTTGGCCGTTGCCCGGGTACATGTGGTCACTGGGAACCGGCGAAACTCGGTTTCGGGCTTTCCGACCAACTGGCAGCATGTTCTTCAATGCACGACCCATGAGTACCTCTCGCCCCCTCCACAAATCGAACCGTCAACGCGTGATCTCCGGGGTCTGCGGAGGCATCGCTGAGTGGCTGGGGTGGGACCCGACCTTCACGCGGATCCTGTACATCCTCGCGAGCGTCTTCAGCGCGGCCTTTCCAGGGATTCTCGTGTACATCGTGCTGATGATCATCATGCCCCGCGCGGACGAGTGACGGGGGCCTGGTCGGGCTCTCTGAGCGCAAAGACTTCTTGATGTTGACGCAGATTCCCAGCACTCAGCGTGTCGGTGAGCGTCTTCACACAACCTCAGCGCAGCGCGCGTTGAAGAACTGCCACGCGCGAGTATGGTGATCGTTCGATCGGTCCGCATGCCGACGCGTGTCCGGGATGTTCCCGCGGCGCTGAACGCGGCAATCGATTCGACATGACCCCTCAATGACAACGCCCCGGCCGTTCGATGGCCGGGGCGTTGTGCTTTTGGATCAGAATGAACCGATGCGGTCGCAGCGACGCTCAGCGGCGACGGCGAGCCGCAAGGAGGCCGGCGAGGGCCACAAGGCCGGTCGCGCCGGGGGTGGGGATCTGGGAGGGAACGAACTCGACGGATCGGAAGACGTTGCCCGACGCCGCGGTGGCAAGGATCGAAGAGGTCGAACCAGCGCCGAGGTCGGTGATCGCGATGAGGTTGGTCACGCCGCCAGCAGAGGTGCCGCCGGAGATGCCGTAGATGACGTTGTTGCCAGCCCCGTCCTGGGTCACAGCGATCGAGCGGAGCCCGCTGGTCACGGCAAGGGTGTACTGCAGCATCCAGGACCCGGAGACGAGTTCCCAGCGCTGCAGACCGCCAGCGGCGGAGGTGCGATCGTCCGCGACATAGAGCAAGGTCGAGGAGACGAACTCAAAGTCGTAGGCCGAGGGGCCACTGGCGGTCGGGAAACCGGGGAGCGCGGTGGTAACGCCCGCGATGACCTCCGACACGCCCTGGAATGCGCCGCTCGACGCCGAGACAAACAGGCGGCCACCGAGGTCGTACCGGGCCACGCGGTTGTTGAGCAGGTTCGAGGTGACAACCGTGGTCGTGGTGTTGCCGCCCATCGGATCGAGGTTGCGCAGGCCAGCACCAGAGGCCGCGCCGACAAAGGTGGTGCCGTTGGTCGAAGCCGCGGAGCGGAAGTTGTTTGTGCTGAAGGTGTCCGAGATCCGGAAGAGCGAGGTGTTCTGCGAAAAATCAACCCGTCCGACCACGCGGTTCACGTTCGCGGTGGTGCTGGTGGCGATCGAGGATCCTGCGGCCGGGCCGCTCGTGCCCGCGGCTGCGTCGTAGCCGGCAAACATGAGGAACTGACCATCTTCAGAGAGGTTCATCTGTCCCTCCGAGGTGGCGCTCCCAGCCATGGTCAGGCGTGTGTCTGAAGCACCGCTGTTGATCGCCAGGTCATTGCCGGTGGCAAGTCCAAGGGTGGTGAACTCGCGCAGCGAGACCGCGTGAGCAACGCTATTGAGGTTTGGGGCTCCGGTCCCCATGTTCTGGCTCGGGCCAAGCTGCAGAACAACGAGGTTGCCCGAGGTCCAAGGGCCGGCGAACGCCGTCCCTGCCAGCAGGCAGAGGCCAACCGCGCCCGACAGGGCGCACGACAGTGATCGACGATCCATGAATCTCTCTCCTCATTGGCGCGACGGGGACAGACCAGCCGCGGCACAGGTTCCAAAGGCAACGCTTCCACGCTGCTCTCAGCGACCACTATAACACAGAGTGCTCCGCCCGCCCATCCCTGACCACTGGTTTCCCCCCGTTTTTCCCCATGCGGGGCCGTTGCGGGGGGGCTGCTGGAGGCCAAAATACCCAGATTCACCCTCACGAACCGCTTCAGAGGCGTCGGCCCCTCACCATTCGCCCGTGAGCAGCCGGTCAATGGCATGGGCCACACCGTCCTCTTCACACGTGAGAGTGATCTGGCCGGCGGCGGTCTTGAGCTCTGGCGCGGCGTTGCCCATGGCGATCCCCAGACCGGCACCGGCGATCATGGAGGCATCGTTCAACTGGTCGCCGATGGCGGCGATGCGTGGCTCGGCGATCCGCTCGCGCCGGGCGAGGCGCTGGATGGCTTGCCACTTGCAGGCCCGGGCATCGAAGAGTTCCACGATGTGGACGCTCATGATCCCCTCGCGTTCACGGTCATCGGCCATCAGGACACCGGCAAAGTGCTGGATGCTGGTCTCATGGCCAAAGCGATGGCGCACTTCGGCGGCCATGTCGTCCACCGGGCGGTTGGCGGCGTATGCCCCCACGCGGATGGTGTGCTCGGGGTGTTCGTCCTCATCGAGGTGGCGGGCGTAGCGGACGGTGCACCCCATCTTGGCGAACCACCAACTGCTCGCCGGGTCGAGCGCCTCCGGCCCGCGCCCACAGGGAGAGACGGCGAGGTAGTCGTACCCCGTCGCGGCTGGGTCCTTGAGGACAAGGGCGGGGTGACCCCGCTCGTGGAGGTAGGCGACCAGTCGCTGCACGAGGTGGCGGTCCATGGCAGTGCGGTCGAGAGTCCGGTGGGTGACGGGGCAGGCGATGACGGCCCCGCCGCTGACGATGACAGGATCGGTCTGGCCGATCTTGGCGATGATCTCTGTGCACTCGCGATATGCGCGGCCGGTGCAGACGGCGGTGCGAAGTCCCGCGCGCCGGGCCCGCGCAAGTGCGCGGACGTTGGCCTCCGACACGTTGCCGGAGTGGTCGACGAGGGTGCCGTCGAGATCGATGGCGAGGAGGTCATAGCGGAGGCCGGGCATCGGCGAACCGTAGGGTCCGGCTGGAGAAGCCCGCCCCGCTACCATCGAGACGCCATGCTGCGATGGGTCGCCAGAATTTACGCGCGCCGCATCGTCAACATCAACGTGAACATCATTCTCGCGGGGCTTCTGGCGTTGCCGGTGGTGCTGGTGATCCTGCGCATCGCCAACACCCTTGGTCTGACCGAAGAGCACAAGGCCCTCGTGTCGGTCATCACCTTCGTCGCGGACATCGTGGCGGATGTCACCATCTACTTCATCCTTCATTGGCTCGCGAACCACTCGCCTTGGAGACGCAAGGAACTTGAGGATGTGGCCGTGGCGGCCGACCACCTGCACCTGTTCACCGAAAAGGACGGGAAGCAGGCGGGTGAAGCGAGCGAAGCGAATGTTGCCGGTGCCGCAGGGGCGGATGGACCGCGCGGGCCGACGGCGGAGCTTCCTGGGTCGATCCCGCCTCCGGGGCTGCGGCCAAGGCGGAAGCTGACGGCCACGAGCGCGGAGGCGCTGCGGTTCCTGAAGGAAGCGACCATCGTACAGATCGAGCGGGCCGCGCTCTCGCCGCTGCTCTATGTGTTGTGGCTGGGGACGCAGCAATACCTGCTGCGGCGGGATCACTCGATGGAGTTTTCAACGGTGGCGGGCTTTTGCGTGGCGATCGGGATCGTGCGGACGATCCACACCGTGTGGATGATCCGCAAGGATCACCGCGCCGCCGTTGAGGCGAGGCGGGCGGGCTCGCTCGCCACCAAA
The DNA here is from genome assembly GCA_052388255.1 of Phycisphaerales bacterium. Classification (GTDB taxonomy): domain Bacteria; phylum Planctomycetota; class Phycisphaerae; order Phycisphaerales; family UBA1924; genus JAEUIX01. The sequence goes on along the minus strand of JBQTIJ010000442.1, from coordinate 13,899 downwards.
CTGCCGTCGGTCACATCGGCGGCGGGCACGCCTGTGGTGATGCCCCCGGTTCCAAGACCATCACCCGCGGGCCCGGCCGCGAACTGACCGCGGGCGCGCGGTGGAGCAGGTGCGACCGAAGCATGTGCGGACTCGCCGGCATCATCGTGTTCTCTCGGGCCGACGCAGGGGGCGACGGGAGCGGTGATAGCCGAGCCCATGCAGGCGCCGATGCGCTGGTGGCGATCCCCGAGAGTTGGCTCGACCTGCTCGACGCGAAAGTCCGGCATCGCGGGCCGGACGGCGCGGGGCGCTACCGGGCCGACGTAGTGACAGAGGGGGTTCGCGCGGCGGTGGCGATGGTCCACCGGCGGCTTTCGATCATCGATGGTGAGGGGGGCGCGCAACCGATGGTCTCGCGCACCGGGCCGGCGCGGTCGGTGCATGCCGCGAGTGAACTCGTGCACGGCCCGGCCCCGGTGGACGGGCGCGGGGGTGAGCTCGCCGTCGTCTTCAATGGCTGCATCTACAACCACCGTGAACTTCGGCGCGAACTCTCCGGACTTGGCCATGTGTTCGTGACCTCGCACAGCGATACCGAGGTGCTGCTGCACGGGTACCGCCAGTGGGGGCAGGGGGTCATCGACAAACTCGAAGGGATGTTCGCGTTCGCGCTGGTCGATCGCGCCAATGCCACGCTGGTCCTGGCGCGGGATCGTTTCGGCGAGAAGCCGCTCTTTCTGACGCCTGTTGCCATTCCCTCCACCGGCGGAGCGGTGCAGGCGTGGGCCTTTGCATCGACCGCCGCGGCCCTGATCCCCTTCGCGCAGCGCACGCTCTCTGGCGAAGGCGGGAGCATGGACGAGTGGCTCCGCTTTGGCTTCGGGGCCGATCTACCGGGGCTTTCGATCTCGGCGGTGGCCCCTGCATCGTCGCTGTGCATCACGGGTGAGGGTGGCGGCCGCATCGAACTGCGCGATCACTGGTTCTGCATGGAGGGAACAGCGCGGACTTTCCCTCGCCGAGACGAGCCGCTCGACGAAGACACGGTCGATCGCCTGGTGACGCGCGCCGTCGAGAGCCGGCTGGAGGCCGACGTGCCCCTCGGGTGCTTTCTCTCCGGCGGCGTCGATTCCGCGCTGGTGGCGGCCATCGCCCGGCGGGCTCTCGGGCGGCTGGAGACCTTCACCGTCGAGATGCCGGTCGCGGCGTACGACGAGTCGGCCGCTGCGAGCGCGGCGGCGGGGCACATCGGGTCCACGCACCACACGCTTTCATGCCGCGCGAGCCCCGCGGCGGATGTGCAGATGCTGATCGAGCAGATGGGGGTACCGCTCGGGGATTCATCGCTCCTCCCCACCCACTGGGTGAGCCGGGCGGCTCGCGATGTGGTGAAGGTCGCGCTCTCGGGCGATGGTGGGGACGAGCTCTTCTGCGGCTACGAACGCTACGGCGCGGCGGACATGCTGATGGGCCCGATGCGACGGCTGCTGAGCATCCTGCCCGCGGCTCTCCTCCCCAGGCATGACCCGAAAGCCCTGACGACCAAGCTCGCGCGGCTGATCGGGGCGGCGGGGGGAAGCGGGTACACGGATCTTGTCTCGATCTTCCCGAGCCGACCGCTGCGAAAACTGCTCGGGCGTCAAGAGCGGGCGCGGGCGGGACGGTGGGCCTGGCACGGGGCGGGGAACGCGATGGCTTGGGACATTTCGAACTACCTGCCGGGCGATCTCTTGTGCAAGAGTGACGGGGCGTCGATGGCCTGCGGGCTGGAGGTGCGGGCCCCGCTCCTCGATCGCGCGCTCTCGGTGGCGGCGATGTCGGCCCCGCTGCCGACGCTTTGCCCGGGGCGGGTCCTCAAGGGGCTTCTTCGGAACGTGGCGGCGCGGTACCTGCCGCGCGAGCACCTGCAGCGGCCCAAGATGGGGTTCGCGATCCCGATCGGCCCCTGGTTCCGGAGCGACTTCGGAGGCCTGCGGACGCTGCTCCATGAGACGCTCTTGAGCGTGGAGCCCTTCGGCCCGGCGTGGCTGGGCATTGATGTGCGTCTGAAGTCGGTCGAGCGGCTGATGCGGGCCCACGAGGAGCGCGAGGCGGACCACGGTCAGCAGCTTTATCTGCTGCTGATGATGGCCCTGTGGGCGCAAATGGTGGGGCGCACGCCCCGGGCCCCCGGGCTGTGAGCGTGGCGGCCGGCTCCCGCGAGGCCATGAAACGAGGCGGCAGCGTTCTCACGCAGCCGCCCGGAGGGAGAAAGAGAGAGAAAGTCGGTGGTGCTTGCCGCGGCCCAGAGGCGCGGCGCTGATGCGCGGCACATGGGTGCTGCAAGGCGTGGCGGGTGAGCGTGCGGATCAGGTCATCATGCGTTCGACATCCGCGACGGCATCGGGGAGCTTGGCCTTGATGGCCTCGATGTCCTCGCGGGTGACCTTGAGCTCGTCGATCCACTCTTGAGGGATGTCGGAGGTCATCTGGTCAAGCCGGAAACCCGACTTCTGCGCGCCGGCGATGCGGTCAGCGACCGCGACGATGCAGGCGAGAGCCCGGTTGTCGGCGGGGAGTTCAAGGGGGCGGTGGTGGTAGCCGCAGACCCCGATGAAGGAGCGCGGGAACTTCCACTTCTCGCAGAGGCCGGCGCCGAAGTCCTGGTGGTTGGCGCCGAAGATTTCGTCCTCGACGGTCATCATGTCGATGGGCGATGCACTGGCGGCCTCGCACCGTTCAACGACTTCCACGAGTTTGTTGCGGTCAAACTGGAGTTCGACCATGACCCCGACATCGTGAAGGAGACCAGCGAGGAAGGCCTCGTCGGTGAGCCCGAGCTTCATCTGCTGGGCGAGCATGCGGCTGGCGGCGCCGACGGCCACGGCGTGCGTCCAGAGGTCCTTGGCGGTGAAGGTGGGCGTGAGGGAGCCGCCCTTGAAGAGCTTGGCGAGCGAGGCGGCGATGGCGATGTTCTTCACAGCGTTGAGGCCAAGGAGCACGATGGCGCGGTTGATGGAGCCGATCTGCCCGGGGAGGCCGTAGAACGCGGAGTTGACCACCTTGAGGATCCGGGTGCAGAGCGCCGGATCCTTGCTGATGACGTTGTGCAGGTCCTGGGCCGTGCTGGTCGGCGATTCGACAAGCTGGATGATCTTGAGGGTGATCTCGGGGAGCGTGGCGATGTGCGAAATCTCGCGGATCGCCGCCGAGACGGCCTGCTCGCGGGTCAAAGTCTGGGCGGCCATGCGAAACCTCCGGTCAGTGGGGAGTGCGCCGCGCGCGGGAGAAGGCCCGCGTCGGGTTCTCGGGTGAATCGGCCAGCAGCGGGCGCGACTTTGGCGGTGAGCAGAGCCAGAGGGCGAGACGGGGCTTATCGGGCGCGGGATGACTCGGCGGCCGACCGTCGTTCGATGGGCGAGCCACCGCCCCCGCGCTGGCCCGGCGCTGGCCCGGCGGCTGGCCCGGCGGCTGGGCCGGCGGCTGGGCCGGCGGCTGGGCGTGCGGCTGGGCGTGCGGCTGGGCGTGCGGCGATGGAGGCGTACCCCTTATACTCCCCGCTCACGGGATGGCACGCCTCCCGGGAAAGGGACTCATGCTTCACAGCACGCTTGCAGTTGATGGATGGACGGCCTTCTGGCTCACGCTCGGGGTGATCGGGGCGATCGTCCTGGTGGTCCTGTTCTTCGTCTTTGCGCAGTTCATCAACGTCTACATCCAGGCCCTGTTCAGCGGGGCGAAGATCTCGATGTTTGAACTGATCGGTATGCGGCTTCGCAAGGTGGACCTGCGCACGGTGGTGGTGAACCGGATCCGGGCGAAGAAGTCCATGATCGATGTCTCCACAAACCAGCTTGAGACGCACTACCTTGCGGGCGGGAACGTCAGCCGGGTCATCAGCGCGCTGATCGCGGCCCAGGGGGCACGGATCAAGCTCGACTGGGATATGGCGCGGGCCATCGACCTTGCCGGGCGCGACATCTTCGAGGCGGTACAGACGAGCGTGAACCCGAAGGTCATCGACTGCCCTGCTCAGGCGGGGCCGCGGTCGACCATTGATGCAGTGGCTCAGGATGGCATTCAGCTCAAGGCCAAGGCCCGTGTGACGGTGCGGACGAACCTGGCCCGGCTGGTCGGCGGCGCAACGGAGGAGACGATCATCGCGCGCGTAGGCGAGGGCATTGTCACCACGATCGGCTCGGCCCAGAGCCACAAAGCGGTGCTCGAGAACCCCGACAACATCAGCAAGACCGTGATGGCCAAGGGGCTTGACGCGGGTTCGGCGTTCGAGATCCTGTCGATCGACATCGCGGATATCGACGTGGGCGAGAACATCGGGGCGCAGCTCCAGGCGGCCCAGGCACAGGCCGACAAGAGCCGCTTCCAGGCCGAGGCCGAGAAGCGCCGCGCCCTGGCCATGGCGCAGGCGGAAGAGAACAAGGCCAAGATCGAAGAGAACAAGGCCCTGGTCGTGCTCGCCGAAGCCGAAATTCCTCGCGCCATCGCCAACGCCTTCAACTCCGGCCACATTGGCATCATGGACTACTACAAACTCAAGAACGTCCAGTCGGACACGCTGATGCGCAGCGCCATCGCCGGTGGTGGGACTCAGAGCGTGGGCGAGCGCGGTCCGCTCAGTTGATTCGGCCGTCGTGGCCTTGCGGTGGCGGCCTCCTCTGAGCGTCACTGCCCGAGAAACTCGTGTGTCAGCCCCCCCGCCCGGCCATGGTCCAAGGGGTGAGAAGCGGCGCGCCAGTCTGCCCGACCGCGCCAGACCTGCCCATTCCGCCCGCACACCCCTCGCCAGTGCGAACTCCTGCTGATGAGACGGCGGTCGATGCTCGATGGCGTGGCGGTTGCGCGCCGTCGGCCCGGGTGGGCCTGCGGTGCGCGGTCGATCGGGCCTTCCACAGGGGCGCGCACCATGAGCACGAACGCGGGGAACACGAGCGCACGCAGCGGGCAGAGTCACTCGTGCACGCCGACATCAGGACAGGCGGCCCTCGGAGCACACTTCGGCGTGCCGGGCTCGAACCCGAGTCCGAGCGGGAGTGACCAGTTCTATGTTCCCGAGTTTGAGCGACCACCGGCCGACGGGGGCATGGGCAAGGTCGCGCTCGTGGTCGCCGTGCTTGGTGTCGCCGGGTTGGCGTATGGCCTGATCCGCACCCTCACCGGCGGCGAGACCCCGCGCGCGGCGGAGGCGGCCCCCATGGTGAACATGATGTCCGAACAGCAGGCCATGATGCGGGAGGCCCTCGACATGGCACGTCAGGCCCAGCAGTTGCAGCGCGAACGGCTGGACATGATGCGCGAACAGATGATCGAAGGGGATCGCATGCCCACCGACACTCCTTCTCCCGGCGGGCAGTGAACAACCACGGGGTCCCTTAGCCCGCGCTACACCAAGTTTGCCACATGGCGCGATACGCGCCCTCCAGAGCACGGGCCATGCCCGCGGCATCGCCGACCGGGCTGGCCATAAGGGCCGAGCGCAGACCCGCGCGCTCCGCCGCGAGGGCGGGAAGGTCCGCCGCGAGCGCCGCGGCGATCCGCACATATTCGTCCTTGCTGGCGGCAACAAGGTGAGGCCGCCCGACGGCCGTCAGGATGCTGGCGCTCACTCGGCTGACGTGGGAATCGCCCGCGAGTGAGACGACCGGAGCACTCATGTACAGCGATTCGCAGGTGGTGGTGGTGCCGGTATACGGGAACGAATCGAGCGCGACATCGATCTGGTTGTAGGCATCAAGGTGATGGGTGCCTGCCTCCGTCCATCCACGAAGGTCGATGCGCGCAGGGTCAACTCCCGCGGCGGCAAGGGGCTTGATCGTCAGTTCGCGAAAGGCAGGGCCCGAGAGGGAGCGGTTCTTGATGATGAGCCGCGAGCCGGGCGCGGCGTGCAGGACGCGGGCCCACAAATCAAGCAGCGGGTCGTTGATCTTGCCCGCGGCGTTGAAGCAGCCGAAGGTGACCTGACCGCGGCTCAACGCGGGGAGTGGCCCTACAGGGGGAGCATCGGCGGGGGGCGAGAACTGCAGGAAGCAGCGCCCAAGGCGGACGAGCGTCTCGGTGGCGAGCTCGCCCCGGCCCGGGGGCGGGGCGGGGTCCGTGATCGGATCGACGATGCGGTAGTCGACTCCGGGCAGGCCGGTGGTGTTGGGATAGCCGAGATACGTCGCCTGCACCGGGGCCGCGCGGCGGACGAGCAGGGCCTGGCGGGCACCGTCGGTGTGGCCCGCGAGGTCCACAAGAACATCGATGCCATCGCGGCGGAGTCGCGCGGCGACCTCGTCGTCAGACAGGTCTTTGACGACGGCCCAGTGGTCGACCGCTTCGATGATGCGGGCGGAGTCCTTGTCGGGAACACCGTTCATGTACGCGAAGACTTCGACCTGTGCGCGGTCGTGGGCCCGAAGGAACCCCTCCGCGAAGGTGCTGACGACGTGGAAGCGGAAGTCGGGGGAGAGGTAGCCGATGCGGAGCCGCCGGGCCGGATCGCGCGGGTTGGTGAAGGAGTGCGGTGCGGCGGGGGTGATGCCGGTGGCGACGGCAAAGCGGCGCCCGTCCTGCACGTGCTCGTCGAAGATCTCGCGGGCTGAGCGAGAGGCGTCGTAGTGCAGGGTCATCAAGTGGTTGGCCACCATGCCCGCCTTGCCCGGCTGGAGCAGCAGCCCGCGCCGCAGGATGTCGATCGCTTCGGTGACGTTCGCGCTGCCGCCCGCGCCGACCAGTGCAGAAGCAAGGTTCACATACGCGCTCGGGTCACTCGGCTTGAGTTTGACGGCCTTGCGGGCGGCGACGAGCGAGCCCTCGTTGTCGCGAAGATGGTGAAGGCAAGGCGCAAGCCCGAGCCACGCGATATCGAGATCCGGATGGAGGCGGATGGCCTCTTCGAAACGCTCGCGGGCCTGCTGGTGCTTGCCCGCAAGGAGCAGGGCGTTGCCGTAGTTGGCGTGGAACTGGGCGTTCGCCGGCGACCCGGCAATGGCGCGCCGGAAGTTGAAATCCGCCTGGTCATGGCGGCTGAGCGTTGCCAGCACCACGCCCATGAGGTTGTTGCAGTCAGGATCCGCCGGAGTCTTCTGCAGGGCGCGGCGCAGCGACGCCTCCGCGGCGGCGAACTCTCCACGTCGATAAGCGTCAAGGGCGGGTGGCGGCAGCGGCATGGGTTCGGCGGTTGGACCGCTCAACCGTATTCGGCGAGAAACGCGCCCGAGTCAAATCGCCGATTCACGCCCGATGATCGATGGTGAATCACCCGGCCGGGTCCAGTGGGCGTGTCGATCGCGGGGCCGCTCGGAGGATTCGAGATGGGCAAGGTAGCGAAGCAGCGAATCGTCCTTGAACTGGTCGAGGAACTCGCGGGCCACGGTGCGGTTGACGCGCAGGATGCTCTCGAGCACGCCGGCCCGGTCAAGGTCCGGCGGGTCGCCCGGGGCGATCAATCGCGGAGCGACGAGCAGGGGCTCGGAATCGCCCCCGACATCGGCGCGACTGCCGATCTCAGTCCTCACCGTGGTGGGGGATTCGAGCGCGGCGGGCTCAGAGACAACGGCATCGAAGAGGGTCGCGGCGTCCATGCGGGTGCTCCACCCGCGCGGCCGGTGGTGCGGCTGCGCGTGGGTTTGGTGGGCGGCTCCGCCGCGGATGAGTCGGTTGGCGAGATCAGGCGAACCTGGCCGCGGCGCATCCTGCGCGCGAGGCCAGCGGGAGGTATCGGCACACGGCGACGGGCGGGGCGTAGTTTTTCCGGCTGACCGTTGGCAGCCGTTTATGCTTGGGACGTGATGCACCTGCTCCCGCCCATGGATGAACGTGCCGACCGGATCGCCCCCGAGGGGGGGAGCATGTCCTGCGGGGTGTGGGGGCTCGGGACGCCGGTCCTTTCCGAGCGATTTGCCCTCCCCGAAGCGGCCTCGCGGGGTGAACGGGTGGTGGCGTGGACCGGTAGTGCTTCGGGCGGGTGCGGGTCTGACCTCTTTGGTCCAGAGCCCGGAACATGGAGCGGTCGCGGCTGGCGTGCGCTCGCCGCGCGGCTGCCGGAAGTGCTGGCCGAATGCCGGAACAGGGGGCTTGGGCTGTGGCTGCGACCGCACCATCGGCATGTGGTCTCCGATGCGCCCTCCATCCGCAAGGTGCTCGCAGAGTTTGGCGGCGATGGAACGCTGGCGGTATTGGTGGAGCCCGCAGGCCTGATCAGCCCGGGGATGATGGCGCTCGCCACGGACCACCTTAATCGGCTCGGTGAACTGCTCGCAGGAATCGGGAGCGCGACGGGGGTGGTGGAGTCGAGCGTGCGGCTGGCAGAGGGTAAGGAGGATGTGTTTGAGCTCTGCGACCTGGATGACCCCGCGGGTGGAGGGGTTCTTCCGGAAGAGCCCCTGAAACGGGCCCTCGCCAGCATGCTCGCGGCGGACGGTGGGGGTGGGGGAGTGAACGGGGGTGTGAGCCAGTCGGCCGGGCGGCGTTTTCGCATGGGGGCGGGGAATGGGGCCGCCCGCGCATAGAGTTGGCCCCATGCCTCCGACCACGCCGAACCTTGACCATCCGGCCCTCCCGATCGTGAAGCAGGCCTTCCCCGGCAAGCGCTTTCGGGCCACCGAGTTCCGGGGCCAGACGACCTTGATCGTCGATCCTGCGGACCTCGTCGAGGTGTTGTCGTTCCTCAAGAACGACCCGCGCACCGCGTACAACTTCCTTTCAGATATCGCGGGGATCGACTACCACGGCTATCCGGCAAAGACGATCGGTCGCTTCGCGGTCACCTATCTCTTGCAGGCGCAGAGCAAGGACGAGCGGCTGTTCGTCAAGGTCTTCCTTGACCCATCGATTCCGACGACGGGCATCGAAGCGGACCCGGCCCTGATGCTTGATAGCGTGACGGCCCTCTGGGCGGGCGCGGAGTGGATGGAGCGCGAGGTCTTTGACATGCTCGGCATCCGCTTCCGGAACCACCCGGATCTGCGCCGCATCCTGACCTGGGAGAGTTACCCGGGCCACCCCTTGCGGAAGGACTACCCGTTGACGGGGCGCGGCGAGCGCGAGTCGTACCGCATTGTCGATCGCACAGATAGCTGAAGAGACCGGCTACTTGTTTTGACCGCTGCTGCGCATATGCCAGCACGGGCGGGTTGCGGCGCGCCCGCGTGGCACGAGGAGGCGAGGGCAAGCGCCAAAGAAAAGCCCCCCAGCACATGCGTGCCGGGGGGCGTGGGCTCAAGGAAAGATGGCAGAGACCCGGAGTTCAGCAGCCGCCGAAGAAGGCGGTGATGAAGTCGTCAAGGTCACCGGGCTCGACAAGGCCGTCGTTGTTGAAGTCGCACAGGGCCCGCTCGGCCTCGACGTCACTGAAGAAGAAGGTGATGAAGTCGTCGAGGTCGCCCGGCTCCACGATGCCGTCGTTGTTGAAGTCGATGTCGCAGGGCTCGACATTCGGGCAGTTGCTCTGGCCGAGTGCAAAGAGCACTGAGAAGGCGATGTTGCCGCCGTTGTCCGAGGGGTCGGGGAAGGTGCTGGCAACCGTGCCGTCGGCGTTCTCAATGCCGCAGGTGATGTCGCCGGCGATCTGGTCGGTCATGCTGCCGTAGACAAACTCCGCGCGACCATCCTCGTGCAGGATCACCTGGAAGTTGTTGGCATCGGTCAGGGTGAACTGCGGGATGTTCTGCCACGAAGCGACAAAGCGCCGGTTGGGGGCCGTGCCTTCGCTGAGGGTGAAGACACCGTTCGGGGCAGCCGAGTTCACGGGGTTCAGATCATCCCAGCAGACATACATGCAGTTGTTGGGGATAGCAGCCGCAGGGATCACGCCATTGGTGAAGGTGGTGCTGGCCCCGCCAAACTGGATGAAGCCGTTGGAGCAGACATTGACCTGCGAGAAGGACTGCCCGAAGAAGACAAAGTCAAAGCCGATATCGGCCGTCACGGTGCTGTCGTCCGTCAGGATGCGCTGCACGGCGTTGACGTTCGACGAGATGTCCTCGAACACGGCCATCGAGGGGCCCATGACGTAGCCATCACCGGTGGAGCAGACGGTGGCATCACCAAGATACGTGCCGCCCTGGCTGGCGCACAGGGCCTGGGACTTGATGGTGCACCCTTCGGCCGTGCAGCAGGCGCCGGAGGCCACGAGCCCCGAGCGGATGTTCACGGGCACGCCCGAAGCCCCGACGCCAGCGCCGACCACGTTGAAGTCGGTGGTGTTGAAGACGCTGTTGAAGAGCGACAGCGCGAGGTAGTAGGTGCCGGGCGGGAGCGTGCCGTCGCGGCCGTTGTACGCGGTGCCAGCACCGACCGCCGGGCGGGTGCCGGCACCGTATGAAAGCTGCGAGTGCAGGCCGTCGCCGTCGTCGTCGTCGGTGGTCACGAGGGTGCCATCGGCGCGATAGAGGCCGAGCTCGGTGTCGTTGGTGGTCCCTTCCGTATCGATATCAAGGAACGTGGCGATCGACGCATCGGCCGCGCCGGTGGTGATGAACTTGATCCACGACACGCCCGCAGGGTCAAGGTTCAGCGGTGTCGTGATGATCTCCGTCGATTGCGTGATGTCTCCAAGGTCGACAACGTTGGCGATGGTGAGGCCAATGGAGCCCGAACCATTGCGGCCCTGCCCATCAGCGAATGTGTAGGGGACGAACCCTGCGCCGGGGGCCTGGTTGGCCGGCACGTTCAGAAGGAACGAGAAGATGTTGTCGTTGGCGGAAACGTCGCCGTTGGTACCGTCGTCGAACAGCATCTGCATCGCGCTGCCGCCGAAGCCCGAAAGGTCCGCCGTCGCGGTGATCCCCGTGCTGTCCGGATTGACCCCGGGCGAGACGGTCACGGTCAGGAGCGAGCTCCCGGTACCGTCATTGAAAGCCGCCGCGGGCATCGCTGCGCCAGTCGCAGTGGGGGGGCGGGGGGTGTTGAACGGCACAACGGTGAAGCTGACCCACACCACATCGAACGCCTCGGCCTTGGTCGCGGCGACATCATGATTGACGCCCGCACCATCGGTGATCCTGAAACTGACGTTCTGGTTGAGCGCGGTGCTGCTGTCAACGACGATGTCCGCGAAGTCCGTCACGGCACCGGTGCGGACGCGGTCATCCGTGGGGGAGGCCAGGTTGTTGGCCAGGTTCGTCACGCTGATGGCCAGGTTGTAGACGCCCGGGGTGAGCGTGCGCGAGAGCAGCGCACCCGTGGTGAGCCCGGGGGCGGGCTCGCTCTCGTTGCCCGCATCGACGATGGCGTTGAACTCAGCGTCGTAGAGCCACATGTCGGTGTTGATCTGCGTCGCGCCGGTCCGGCCGACAGTCGAAATCGTGATCCCGCCCTCCACCACCAGCGACGGGCCCGGCTCTGGGGTGATCTCGGAGCGCTCCAGCGTGGCGACATAGGGCGAGGTGCTCGCCGCCGTCCCCGCCACGCGGTAGTAGAGCTGCTCCTGCCGACCGAACCCGTACCACTGCACATACCGCGGCGGGTTGCTCGTCGTGATGCTGGTCTGGAGAATCGCGTCGCTGGTGGGGTTGATCCCCGTCGCGGCCGCCTGCGTCAGCCCGCGGATCGTTGCGGTGTGCAGGAGCGTGTCGCTGGAGAGCACCAGCCGGTACTTGTACAGCCCGAGGGGCGCGGCGGCGGTGCGAACCTTGTAATAGTCCGCTGTGGCCGGGTCGACGCCCGTACTCGTCGCGCCCGTGCTCAACCCGGAGATCGTGTCGCCGGGGGCCATGCCGTTCTCGCCGCTTTCGGCGGGAGTCCCTTGGCTCTTGATGTTGTTCGGCTCCACTTCCGGGTTGTCCACCTGGGCCATGGCGCCCGCAGCAGTGAACAGGGCAAGGGTGGCAGCGAGTGACTTCAGGTATGTGCGATCAAACATCGAAGGACCTCCGTGGAACGAATGAGAGCAGACCGACGCCTCGGCCGTCGTTTGGGACATTCACAAGCACCGCAGCCGCTTTAGACCACGGCTCGCTCGAGGACCGCCGGGCTGGTCGCCCGGGCGCACCGAGCGCGCTCTACGGCACCTCAATGCAGTAGCATTGCCGCGCCCGTATGGAGGGCAAGGATCTGTAGGTAATTTTGCCGGAACGGTCCCAAGCAGGGAGCGAGAGCGCTCGTTCAGGGTTGTTCGTTCCGTTTGAGTTATAGGACGAGCGACCCTGAGAAATCCAAAAACAAAGCCCCCCAGCACAGGCGTGCCGGGGGGCGTGGGTTCAGGGGGGTTGGCCAGCCGCAGAGTTCAGCAGCCGCCGAAGAAGGCGGTGATGAAGTCATCGAGGTCGCCCGGCTCAACGAGGCCGTCGTTGTTGAAGTCGCACTGGGCACGCTCCTCTTCGAGATCGCTGAAGAAGAAGGTGATGAAGTCATCGAGGTCGCCCGGCTCCACGATACCGTCGTTGTTGAAGTCGATGTCGCAGGGGTTGACGGTCGGGCAGTTGCTGTCGCCGGGGACGAAGGACACAGTGCTGGCGTTGTTGCCGCCGTTGTCGGAGGGATCGGGGAAGGTGCTGGCGGCGGTGCCGTCGAGGTTCTCAACGCCGCAGGTGATGTCGGCGGCGGCCTGATCGGTCATGCTGCCGTAGACGAACTCGGCCCGGCCGTCCTCGTGGAGGATGACTTGGAAGAAGTTGATGTCGGTCTGGCCGAACTGGGGAATGCCGTGCCAGGAGGCAATGAATCGGCGGTTGGGGGACTCGCCCTCCGCGACGGTGTAGATACCGTTGGGCGCGGCGGCACCGGCGGCACCGGGGTTGAAGTCGTCCCACGCGACGTAGAGGCAGTTGTTGGGAGCCGCGGCGGTGGGAATGGCGGTGTTGGTGAAGACGGTGCTGGCCCCGCCGAACTGGAGGAAGCCGTTGGAGCAGACGTTGACCTGTGAGTAGGACTGCCCGAACAGGGCGAAGTCAAAGCCGATATCGACAAGGACGGTACTGTCGTCGGTGAGGCCCTGGCGCACCGCATTCGGGTTGCCGGTGACATCCTCAAAGACGGCGGAGGAAGCGGACTGGGCGTAGCCATCGCCCGAGGTGCAGGGAATGTTGTCGCCGAGGTAGGTGCCGCCTTGCCCGTCACAGAGGGCCCGGCTCTTGATGGCACACCCTTCGGTGGTGCAGCAGCCGCCCTGGGGGGTGAAGATGGTCGTGTTGATGGTGCCTGCGCCGCTGCGCATCTCGCCATCGGTGATGAAGAAGTTGAGGGGCGTTGGGCCTTCGGCGGTGCCGGAGGCGACGGTGGCGGACCCGAAGTAGATGTTGTCGCCAGCGATGGTGTCAGGAGCGACGCCGTCGTCATGAAGGGTGACCGTGCCCGCGCCGATGGGGCCAGCGTCGACTTCAACCATGAGGTTTGTGCTGGCGGGGAAGCTTCCGGGCGTCACGGCGACGCGAAGAACGGTGTCGAAGGCCCCGTCGTTGCCGAGCGTGGCGGGCGTCGCGGTGCCCGTGCCCGTGGGGGCGATGGGATCCACGCGCGAGCGGAAGTTGACGTTGACGCCGAAGAGCCCGGTGCCGGTGCCCGTGACGGTAAAGTCCGCGGCGAAGTTGGCGTTGAACTGTGCGACGGCGAGGTAGTACGTGCCGGCGGGGAGAGTCCCGTCGCGACCGTTGTAGGCGACGCTGGTGCCGACCGCGGGACGGCCGCCAGCGCCGAAGGAGATCTGAGTCAGAAGGCCGCTGCCGTCGTCATCATCGCTGACGACCAGCGTGCCGTCGAGGCGATAGACGCCGAGCTCAGTGTCGCCACCGGAGTTCTCGGTGTCAAAGTCGAGGAACGTGCCGAGGCCCGCATCAGCGTCGGTGCCGAGCGAGAATCGGAACCACGAGACGCCCCCCGCATTGACATCGCAGCTTCGTGTGTCCGCAACAGGGAGCGAGAGGTTGCCGAGGTCCTCAATGAAGGCGGGCGGAGCGATGATGCCGATGGCGATGTTGCCGCTGCTGCTGCGGTCTTGGG
>JBQTIJ010000441.1:0-10030 GCA_052388255.1 Phycisphaerales bacterium | reverse complement strand
GTTCGCCCTGATGCGATGGGTGCCGAGAACGCCCTGAAGGCCGGCGCGGCCGCCCGAGACCAGTTGGGCGTCAGCCGGGCCCGGGTGCAGGAACGGGCCGATGGCGCACGGCGCGATGCCGGTGCCGCAAGGGCCGCCGCCGATGCAGCCGCCAAGACCGTGAACGAAGCCCTCGTCACGATGGCCAAGGCCCGCGCGGATTCTGAGGGGCTCACCCTCGCCGGCAAGACACCGATCGACCACTTCCAGTCCGCAGTGACGAGCGCCGCCGGAGCCATCAAGCACCTTGGCTCGACCGTCGGGCCGACAGTCAGCGCCTCGATCGGGGCGTACAACCAGAAACTTGGCGACCTCTATGTGCAGCGTGCCCGCGCTCTGACCCTCCAGACCGAGACGCTCCGCATCCTCACCGCTGCCAAGCCCGCGCTCCCGCTCGGGGGCGATCTCTCGGGACGCATCACGGAGTCAGACGAAGCCGCTCGCAAGGCCGCCGATGATGCAAAGAACGCCTTCGAGAACGCCAAGGCGGCCTTCGAGAAGGCGGGCGCCCGTGGCGAGAACAAGGAGGCCTTCGAGAAGATCGCCGCCTCGCTCGATCGCCTGATGAAGGCCGAGACCGCTCCCGCGCCCGCGGCGATGGACAAGACCGCCGCGAAGGGGACCGACCCCGCCGCCGGCGCGGCCATGGGCTCCGAAGCCGATGTTGCCGCGGTCCGCGAGGCCATGACGCGCGTCATCACCATGCTGAAGGACGGCAAGGCGAGCGAACTTGGGACCGTCGTGGTCGCCGAGCAGCGTTCGTTTGTCGAATCAGCCCTCACGCCCTTCCTCAAGATCGGCGCGCTTGATGACGCCTGCCGCGAGAAGTTCAGCAAGTCGGTCTTCGATGTGGTCAAGGGAAGCCCGCTGGGCATGATGCTCGGGATGATGGCCCCGGGCATTGACCAGGTGCGCCAGATTCCCCGGACCATGGCCGACATGAAGCCCGAGTCGCTCACCATCAAGATGGTCTCCGCCACCCGGGCCGAGATCACCGGAAGCGGGCAGGAACTCACGGAGATGATCAAGGAGGGCAACGACTGGAAACTCCGCATGCCCTTCCCCGAGGGCATGGATGCCATGGGTGCCATGGGCGCAATGCCCGGCGCGGACAAGCTCATGGCCAAGATCGGTGATGCCGTTGCCGAGGTGACGGTGGACCTCAAGGCCGGGAAGTTCGAGACCACCGAAGCCCTCAGCGCGGCCCTCAATGCCAAACTCATGCCCGTCATCCAGGGCGGCATGATGCCCCCCGGCGGCGGCTGAACCATTCCTCGCACGCTCCTCGCAACCTGCCCGCGCGCAGACACGGGCGTCTCGGCTACCATCGACCCCGGACCCGGCACGAACCGGACACGGGCAGTCCTCTGAGCACCCATCGATGCCACGAACGCTTCACTCCCTTCTTCCCGCTGTCCTCGCCTGCGCCGCCTTTCTTGGCTCCGCGCTGATCGTCCGATCGGCTACGGCCCAGCCGGTCAGCATCGATGATCGGCTGATCCGGAAGCAGGAGCCCCTGACCGACGACGAGAAGCTGCGCATCGATGCCTTTATCGCGGTCCACAAAGAGGCCCTTGAAGGCAGCGATGCGGTCAAGCTCGCCAAGGCCCGCAGCGCGCTCATCGCGCCGCTCGTCGGGCCGCAGGTCACGACTTCCTTCCGCATCGCGTTCAGTCCCAAGGCCCTCGACATCGCCAACCGCATGTTCAAGGCCGGCGACGAACTCCACGCCGCCAACGCCCTTCGCATCGCCGGCGAACTCGCGACACCCTCGGCCATCCCGCTCCTCAAGGACGGCCTTGCCGCGGAGAAGCCCGGCGTGCGCTATGCCGCCGCATTCGGGTATGCACGCCTCTTCGAGTCGGTCGCCCGCACCACCGCCGCCGGCGGCACTCCCGCGCCCGACGCCGCCAAACTCAAGTCCTGCATCGACGACCTTCTCGGCCTCATCGCCAAGGAGCGCGGGCGCAGCCGGGATGCCGAGACCGATGCGAACGTGATCGACGGCGCCATCCTCGCTCTTGCCCAGGCCTGCCGCGTCCCAGACAAGAACGCCAAGCCCACCCCCGGCCAGCCCGAGGCCTCTCCCGCCAACAGCATCCGCGGCTACGCCACCGAGCACCTCGCCAAGGCCGCGTACGGATTGATCAGCGGTGTCGATGCTCAAGGTGCTGGCGCCGCGGCCATGATCCCCCGCCTCCTGCGGGCGGCCACGTCTCTGCGCAACTCGCTCCTCGAGTCGAGTGCAGAGGACATGTTCGAGCTCAAGGCCACCCACCCCCAGGCCATCTCCGCCATCTGCGAGCTCCGTTCGGCCATGGCCGCGCTGGTGGCCCGCCTTGAGAAGGCCCCCCCCGCGGAACTCACCGGCTCGACCGATCTCGTCGCCAAACTCAAGAGTGCCGGCGAGCAGCTCCGTGGCATCGCCGAATGCCGCTGAGCCGGGCCCCGGACGCGGGTGCCGCCCGTCTACGCTGATCCTGCATGTGGAAGCTCGCGTTCGCCGCCATCGTGCTGCTCGCGGTCGCGTTTGCCGCCCTGATGGCCGACCGCCCTCAGCCGCGCGCCGACTTCACCATGATCAACCCGGGTGACGTCAAGACCCTCGACATTCACCACATGAGCTGGCTTCAGGACATGCGCGCGAGCGCCCTCGTCTTTGAGCGCCTGATCGAGCATGACGTCTTCTCGCACGACTTTGCCCCCCGGCCCGCAGCCGCGGAGTCGTGGACCATCTCGGGCGACGGCCGGACCTACACCTTCCGCCTCCGTCACTCGGCACGCTGGAGCAACGGCGCGTCGGTCACCAGCCAAGACTTCCGGCGCACCTTCCGTCGGGCCCTGCTCCCCGATACCGCCGCGGACTATACCGAGTTCTTCCAGCTCATCGATGGTGGAGCCGCCTTCAGCGCCTGGCGCACGGCCGCGCTCGCGGCCTTCCCGGCCGAGCGTGCCGCCGGCCGCCAGACCGCCCGCGGGCTCTTCGACGAAACGCTCGCCCGCTTTGATCAACTCGTCGGCCTGCACGCCCCCGACGACCACACCCTGATCATCCGACTCGAACGCCGCACGCCCTACTTCCTTGACCTCTGCGGCTTTGAGATGCTCGCCCCGCTCTTCATGGACGAGGTCGAGCGGTTCCAGACCATCGACGAAGCCACCGGGCGGGTGATCCCTGAGAACGGCTGGACCCGCCCCGGCCGCCTGGTCGGCAACGGCGCGTTCATGCTCACCAGTTGGCGCTTCAAGCGCGACATGCGCTTTGAGCGCAACCCGCACTACTGGAACACCGCAGCCATCCCACTTGATTCGATCGCGATCGAGAGCGTGAACGACCCCAACGCTGTCATGCTCGCCTTCGGGAGCGGGAGTGTGGATTGGGTCAGCACGGTGGTCGCAGAATACAAGCGCGAAATGCTCGCCCGCAAGCGAGAGTTCCTCAGCGAGCATCAGGCCTTGGTCAGTGAGCTCCGGGCAGAGGGGCTTGACCCTGTCGCCATCGATCGGCGCCTTCCGAAAGACCCCCGGGCCAACATCCACGCCTTCCCTGCCTTTGGAACCGCCTTTCTCAACTTCAACTGCGCACCGGCGCTCGCCGATGGTCGGCCGAACCCCTTCGGCGATCCCCGGGTTCGCCGTGCCTTCACCCTCGCCGCTGATCGGGCCCGAATCGCCGACCTGCGTGGGTGCGGGGAGCGCCCCGCAGGGGCGCTGATCCCCCCCGGCTCGATCGCGGGCTATGTCCCCCCTGTCGGGCTCGGTCGTGATGTGGAACTCGCCCGGCGACTCCTTGCGGAGGCAGGGTTCCCCGCCGCCCGCGGCTTCCCCGTGGTTGAACTTCTCCTCACCCGCGACAGCGGCCACGAGCCGGGCGCCCAGTCTCTTGCCCGCGATTGGCGCGAGGTCCTGGGCGTTGAGTGCGCCCTCATTGTCAAGGAGAAGGGCGTCTTTTCCGACGACGTGAAGCGCCACCGCTTCATGATCAGCACCGCCAGTTGGTTCGGCGATTACGGCGACCCCACGACCTTTCTCGACATCAACCGCACCGGACACGGCTCCAACGACCGCCTCTTTTCCTCTCCGGCCTATGACGACCTGCTCCGCCGCGCGGGCGAAGCACCGGATGAACTCCTTCGCATGGACCTTCTCGCACAGGCCGAGCGGCTCCTTGTTGAGGACGAGTGCCCCCTCCTTCCTCTTGTTCATTATGTCAACGTCGTGCTCTTTGACCCGCACCGGCTCAGCGGCATCTCCCCACACCCGCGCCAGCAGCAGTTACTCTTTTTGGCCGAAATCCTCGGCGATGGCAAGGGACCGGAGCGACCCCTCCAAATGCCCCCGCCCCCGGGCATGCGCCGCGGCTACTGACCACCGGCAGGCCGCGTGCGTCTACCCTCGACCGGCATGAACAGCATCACCACCACCACGCTCGACTGCGGATTGCCGCTCATCGTGGAGGAAAGCCGCGCCGTGCGCTCCGCCGCGGTCTGCTGGCTTCTGCCCGTCGGCAGCGCGGCCGACCCGGCGGACCGCGAAGGCCTGAGCACACTTCTCAGCGAACTCATGTTCCGCGGCGCGGGCGACCTCTCGTCGCGTGGACAGGCCGACGCCCTCGATCGCCTCGGCCTGGCCCGGGGAAGCGAGGTCGGTGGTCACTACATGCGCCTCACCGCCACCATGGTGGGGGATCGCATCCTCCCCGCCCTCGCCCTGCTTGCGGAGATCGTTCGCCGGATTCGCATCGACGAGGAGCACATCGAACCCGCCCGCGACCTCGCCCTCCAGGCCCTCGCGGGGCTCAAGGACGACCCACAGTCCCGCGCGGGCGTTCTTCTGGGGCTCCGCCACAACCACCTCCCCTTCCATCGCAGCGGGATGGGCACCGAGGCGGGCCTTCGCGCCGTCACGGCCGATGATCTGCGCAACGGCTGGGCCGCCCGCGTCCGTCCCCGCGGCTCGATCCTCGCAATTGCCGGCGCGGTCGATGCCGCCGCGTGCGCCCGCGAACTCAACACGCTGCTCCGTGGCTGGGAAGGTGCCGCGCCAGAGGTTGCGCGGGACGAGAATCCGCTCAAGGGTTCGTACATACACGAAGCCGATACGACCAACCAGGTGCAGATCTACCTCGCCCACGATGGGCCCGCGGAGGCGAGCCCCCTCTCGACCCCTGAGCGCGTCGTCAGTTCCGTGCTCAGCGGCGGCACCTCGGCGCGACTCTTTACCGAGGTCCGCGAGCGCCGCGCGCTCTGCTACTCGGTTCACGCCGGATACACCTCGGAGAAGCACCACGGCCGCATCACGGGCTACGTGGGTACCACGCCCGAAAAGGCCCAGCAGTCGCTCGATGTCATGCTCCAGGAACTCCGCCGCATCAACACCCCCGCGGGCGCGGTCACAAGCGAAGAACTCCACCGCGCCATCGTCGGTTACCGCAGCCGCCTCGTCTTCAGCGGCGAATCGACCGGGGCCCGGGCCGGCGCCCTCGCCACCGATTTTCACCGTCTCGGCCGCGCTCGCTCGCTTGAGGAGGTCTCCGGGCTCGTGGAGCGGGTCACGCTCGCGGGTATCAACGAGTACCTTTCCCGCCGCGCAATCGGCCCCATCACCGTGGTGACCCTCGGCCCCACCGCCCTCAAGGTCAACTGACCCGCCAGCACCCACGATGCGCCTCCCACGAAACACCGTGAACTACGCCATCATGGTGGCGCTCCTCGTTGTGCTCGGGGCGTTCCTGCTCTATCCCATCGGCCTCACGCTGCGCGGCGCGTTCTATGAGTCGGCCGCCAAGGGCTCGGGCTTCACGCTCCTGAACCTGCGACTGGTCTTTGAGGACCCGATTCTCCGCGAAGGCCTGCTCAACTCCTTCAAGATCGCCTGCTGTACCACCTTCCTCGCCACCCTCATCGCCCTGCCGCTGGCCGTCCTCGCCGCCCGGTTCACGTTCCCGGGCAAGGCCCTCTTCTCCGCCATTGTCCTTGTCCCGCTGATCCTCCCGCCCTTCGTGGGGGCCATTGGTCTGAAGCTCATGCTCGGCCGGCGCGGCGCGCTCAACGCGCTCCTCGGCACCGAGATCGACTTCTTTCAGGGTGAACTCCTCGGCCAGTGGTTCGCCGACAACGTCGTCTCGACCCGCCTGCTCCTCGTCGCCTGCGTGCAGGCCCTCTGCCTCTACCCGATCATCTATCTCAACGCCACCGCCGCCCTCGCCAACCTTGATCCCGCGCTCGATGAAGCCGCCGAGAACCTCGGCGCCGGGTTCTGGCGGCGCTTCTTCCGCATCACCCTCCCCCTCATCCGCCCCGGCCTCTTCGCTGGCGGCACCATCGGCTTCATCTGGAGTTTCACCGAACTCGGCACGCCGCTCGCCTTCGACTACGCGCGAGTCACCCCGGTGCAGATCTTCAACGGGCTGAAGGGGGTTGAGACCTCGGCTGAGCCATATGTCCTCACCTTCATCATGCTCGTCGCGGCCATCAGCATGTATGCGCTCGGCAAACTCGTCCTCGGCGGCAAGGCCTATGAGATGTACGCCAAGGCCTCCCGCGCGGGCGGAGATATCCGGCTCACCGGCATCGCCGGTTGGGCCGCGGCCGCCGCCTTCGCGCTCGTTTCGGCGCTCGCGCTCCTCCCCCACATCGGCGTCATCCTCACTTCCATCGCCCGCCCGGGCTCCTGGTATGAAAGCGTCCTCCCCGCCGCCTTCACGCTTGACCACTTCGGCCAGGCCCTCGGGAGCGATCTCGCGTCATCGAGCATCAACAACTCCCTCCTACTGGCCGGCTGTGCCGTGGTCATCGATCTTGTGCTCGGCATCCTCGTCGGCTACATCATCGTCCGCACCACCATCCGCGGGCGGGCCCTTCTTGATGCTCTGTGCATGCTCCCGCTTGCTGTGCCGGGGCTTGTCATGGCCTTCGGCTACGTCGCCATGTCACTGCGCTACCCCTTCGGCAAAGGCGATCCCCTTGAGGGGGTTGTCAGCGTGGTGGGCGCCACGCCCAACCCGGTCCCGTTGCTCATCATTGCGTACGCCATCCGCCGACTGCCCTATATCGTCCGGGCCACCGTGGCGGGCTTGCAGCAGACCAGCGGCCAACTCGAAGAAGCCGCCATGAACCTTGGCGCCACGCGCTTTACCGCCGTGCGCCGGGTCATCGTCCCGCTCATCGCCGCCAACCTCATCGCCGGTGCGCTGCTCGCCTTCAGTTTCGCCATGCTCGAAGTCAGTGACTCGCTCCTGCTCGCTCAGCAAGAGACGCACTATCCCATCACCAAGGCAATCTTCGCCTTCTCCAACCGCCTCGCCGATGGTCCATCGATCGCGAGCGCCATGGGCGTCTGGGGCATGATGCTCCTCGCCACCACCCTTGTCGGCGCCAGCGTGCTCATGGGCCGCAAACTTGGCGCCATCTTCCGCGTCTGACCGGCGCGCCTGCAAGGACCCCGCGCCATGCCCTTCTCGACTCCGAGCGACGCGCTCGATGCACTCCTGACCCGCGTTCGCCCTCTGGCGCGGATTGAGCGCATCCCCATCGGCGCGTGCAGCGGCCGGATCCTCGCCCACCCCCTGACCACGGATCGCGATAGCCCCGCCGCGGATGTCTCCGCCATGGATGGCTACGCCATCGGCCCTCTCGATTGCCGCGCTGGCCCCCTCCCCATCAGCGCCACCGGTCGAATCGGCGAGCCACCGCCCCCGCTCACCCCGGGCACCGCCGTGCGCATCGTCACCGGAGGTGGCGTACCCGCCGGGTCGTTCGCGGTCATCCGGCGCGAGGATGTCGCCGAACACGGTGACCACATCGTCCTCTCTGAGCAGGCCGCCCGGTCCGGGCCCGGCCAGAACATCCGTCGCTGTGCCGAGAACGCCCCCGCTGGGACGCTCGCCGCCCCCCCCGGGCGCGTCATCACCCCCGCGCTCGCGGGCGCGCTCGCCACGTTCGGTGTGGGCTCTGTCCCGGTCTTTGCCCGTCTCCGCGTGGGCATCCTCCGCACCGGCGATGAACTCCTGCCCATCGACTCCTCGCCCTCGCCCTTTCAGGTCCGCGACAGCAGCGGCATCGTGCTCCGCGCGCTCGTGGAAGCGAGGCCCTGGGCCGCGGTCGAGGCCGTGAGCCACAGTGGTGATGATCTTGAACCCACCCGAGCAGCCCTCGGGTCGCTCATCGAACGCTGCGACGCCATCATGGTCACCGGCGGCGTCAGCATGGGCGACCGTGACCATGTCCCCGCCGCCATCCGCGACCTCGGCGGCCAGACCGTCTTCCACAAACTCCCCCAGCGACCCGGCCGGCCCATTCTCGCGGCGGTCCTTCCGGACGGCCGCCCGATCTTCGGGCTCCCCGGGAACCCGCTCAGCACGCTCATCACGGCACGCCGCTTCGCCATACCCACCTTTGAGGCCCTTGCCGGCCTCCGCGAAGGTGGCGCGCTCCCCTTCCCGGCCACACTCGCCGCCCCAAGCACGCACCCGCTCGATCTCTATTGGTTCCGCCTCTTCACCCGTTCGGCTGCGGGTGGCCTTCACCTTCTTGATCCCACTGGCTCGGGCGATGTTCCCGCGAGCGCTCGCAGCGATGGCTTCGTCGAGATCCCACCCGGCGCAACCGGCTGCGGGCCTTTCAGCGCCTTCCTGTGGTAGGCCCCCCGCTTGAGAAAAAACCTCGTCGTCGCTTCACTCATGGTCCGGATGTGCCGATCTCTCCGCCATGCAGGGTGCCCGCCGCGTGGCGGGCCGATCGTTCTGCACACGCCGCGGCTGGCTCCCTTCCGAGGATGCTCCGCCGCACCACAAGGGCCGCTCTGTCCTGTTGAGCACCCCGGAGATTCGACCATGCCGACCAGCAACCGCACCCGCCGTACCAGCAAGACCAACCGCAGCACGAAGAAGAACACCCGCCGCGCCGCTTCGACCAAGCGCCGCACCACCGCGCGCACCAGCGCCAAGCGGACGAACAACAAGGCCAAGTCCTTCAAGAAGGCGACCCGCACCCCGGCCAAGCGCGTGAACAACCGCGCCAAGCGCAACTTCAAGTCCTTCGGCGCCCGCAAGAACACCCGCACGAACGCTCGCTCCTCCTTCAACAAGAACTCGGGCAAGTCTTTCAACAAGACCAGCACCCGCACGTTCAACAAGAAGTCGAGCAGCAAGAACACCATCAACCGCACCAACAACACCCGCAACTCCACGTTCTTCAAGACCGCCAAGCCCGCCGGCTTCAAGAACAACAACCGCTTCAACACGTTCAACAACAAGAACAACTCGAACTTCAAGAACAAGAACAACAGCAACACCCGCAACTTCAAGTTCAAGACGGGCAACCGCTTCAACTTCAAGTTCAACGCCCGCCGCGCCGCCTTCCGCAAGGCCGCCTGAGCGAAGCGACGACCGGTAGACGACCCTTGCAGCGAGCCGCGACCGAAGACCGGACGGGTGGAGCCCGTACCCGTCCACGGTCGTGGCTCGTATGCGTTGCGTTGCGACCGCCCTCGGCCTACGTTCCGGCCAGTGTCGATCGCTGGCCCCAACATCCCAGACCAATCCCCGTTCACCGGTCCTGAACTGCAGACAGAGCGCCTGACGCTCCGCCCGCTCCGCATCTCCGACCGCGCCGAGTTCCTCCGCGTCTACGCCGTCAGCGCGGACCACTTCGCCCCGTGGCTCCCCTCCCTCGCGGACATGGGTGCGCGCAACGAGGTCGAGTACTTTGAGACCCAGGTCCTTCGCGCCGCCGCCGGCATCGCCGACGGGTCCTCCTGTCGCCTTGCCGCCTTTGACCACCAAGCCAACCTCGTCGGCACCTTCAACCTGAACAACATCGTCCGCGGCGTCTTCCAGAACGCCTACGCCGGTTGGCAGGTCAGTGCAGACCAGATCCGCCGAGGCTACGCCGTCGAAGCAATCCGAGCCGACTTTACCCAAGCCTTCGCCCCGCGCGAGCAGGGCGGATTGGGTCTACATCGTCTTCAGGCGGCGAATATCCCCTCAAAC
>JBQTIJ010000440.1:0-10502 GCA_052388255.1 Phycisphaerales bacterium | reverse complement strand
AAAGGGTCACCGAATGGTGCGTGGCCGTCGGCGCGGCATCGATCGTGGTCGGCGGGTTGTTCGCACATGGGCCGCGGTGGTTTCAGTGTTCTCCGTTCGGCGCTCCGGATGAACCTCGCCTGTCCGGGTGGAGGGTACCAAGCGGGACGGGCACGGGCCGTTCTGATATCCTGCGGGCTTGAGCAACGCCCCGGAGCAACCCGTGTCCACTTCTCCCCCGCCCCCCCCGCCTCCGCCTCCTCCCCCCCCGGCGCGGAAGCCCGTCATCTCGATCCGCGGGCTGGTGAAGCGGTTCGAAGGGCGAACGGTGCTCTCGGGGGTGGATCTTGATGTCTACGCGGGCGAGACGGTCGTGATCATGGGCGGCTCTGGGTGTGGGAAGTCCACCTTCCTGCGCTGCCTGATCGGTTCACACAAGATCGATGAGGGAAAGGTCTTCATGTTCGGGCGCGACATGTCGACGCTCGACGAAGTAGGTCTCGACGAGGTGCGCAAGCGGTTCGGGATTCTGTTTCAGTCGGGTGCGCTCTTCAACTCCATGACTCTGGCCGAGAACGTGGCCCTGCCTCTGGCCGAGCACACTGAGCTTGACCAATCGACCATCGACACGATCGTCAAGATCAAACTCGAACTGGTTGGGCTGCGCGAGCACGCGACGAAGTACCCGGCCCAGATCTCGGGAGGCATGAAGAAACGCGCGGGGCTGGCCCGGGCGATGGCGCTTGATCCGCGAATTCTCTTCTATGACGAGCCGTCGGCGGGGCTTGATCCTGTCACGAGCGCAGAGATCGACGTCCTCATCAACAGTCTGACCCGCAAGTTGGGAGTGACGTCGATCGTGGTGACCCACGAAATGGACTCGGCCTTCACCATCGCAGACCGCATGGTGATGCTCGACAAGGGGCGAGTGCTGCGGATCGAGACGCGGGGCTGGTATGACGCGCTGCGCAAGCTGACCTCTGCGGAAGCAGCGGGCATTCCGAAGGATGAACAACTGATCCGGCAGTTCCTGCGCGGGGATGCCGATGGGCCGATCACCGAACGGCGATCGGCAAGCAACTATGCGGATGATCTCCTCGGCGCGCCGATCGCGGCCCCGGCGACCCGGAGCGTGGAACCCACCCGGTCACGCGAATAGGGCGAAGGGCAGGGCGGTTCGGTATCCTCTCCGTGGGCGGGTCTGGCGTGTGCGGTGGTTCGTGTTTCAGGCCGGTGTTTAGTTCATCTCTTCTCCTTCATCGAGTAACGGACCAGTGCGAAACAACATCAAGGCCGGCATGCTGGTCGGCTCGACAATCATCCTGGCGACCGCCACCACGCTGCTGATCGCGAACGCGTGGACGTGGTTCATGCCCAAGAACCGGTACGTGGTGCGGTTCTCGGTGCGCGAAGGCGCGATGGGTGTGAAGAGTGATTCAGAGGTTCGGATCGGCGGTCAGCAGGTTGGACGGGTGGAGGCGGTGAGCTTCAAGCGGCCCGACTATGCGGTGGACCCGAACGCCGCCGCCACCAAGGACGCGGATTCAGAGGATCGGTTGGTGTCGCGGTTTGTGTACGTGACCGTGGCGGTTGAGAAGAGACTGGTGATCTACCGTGACGCCGCGGTGAACCTTGAACTCCCGCTGCTCGGATCGGTAAGCACGATCAACATCCCGGATGTGGGGGGCGAAAAGAAGGGGCCCGACGGGAAGCCCATCGTGCTGGTCGAGAACGAGATCATCGACGGTGGGCTGGCCCCACCTTCGTTCCTTGCGCAGGCGGGATATGGGGACGAGCAGAAGCGGCAACTGCGGGACATCCTTGAGAAGGGCCAATCGATCGCGCAGCAGATCGAGACCCTGATCGGCGACAGCCGCGGTCCGATCACGACGACGCTGACGAACGTGGCGACCGCGACGGGGAACGTGGCGGATACGACGACCGCGCTGAAGGAGAAGATCCCGGACTGGACCGCGTATGTTGAGACCGCGCTCACGAACGTCCGCGGCGCGAGCGCTGAGGCGCAGGAACGGTTGATCGAGGCCAAGGCGGTGGTGGCGGCGGTACAGAGCGCGATCGAGGACAATCGAGCCCGGATCGACAGCATCGTCATGTACGCCGAGAAATCCATGGCGAACGTGGAGAAGGCCACGGAGAAGTTCAACAGCGAACTCTACAAGACGGTGAAGCAGGGGATCGAGGAAGGCGCGGCGGCGCTGACCGAGATCCGCACCGCGACGCAGAAGTCCAACGCCTTCCTCGACAAGCAGCTTCCTGAGCTTGAACTGACGATGGCGAACATGCGGCTGGCAAGCGACCAGTTGAAACTCGCCCTCATCGAGATTCGCAGAAGCCCCGGGCGGCTGCTCTATCAGCCCAAGCGGCGCGAGATCGAAGAGGAACTGCTGTACGACTCTGTGCGGATGTACGCCGATGCGGTAAGCAACCTGCGCTCCGCGAGCCAGGCCCTCGAGAACGTGACCGCCGCGTCAGGCACGAACCCGCAGGCACAGCGCGAACTCCCAGCCCTGACAGCGCGCCTGACCGAGGCCTTCAAGGAGTACGAAAAGGCCAGCAAGGCCATGCTGGAACGCGTGATGGAGGGTGAGGGCGCGAAGGGGAAGTGACGCTGGCGTGAGGACGCGGCCCCCGCGCCGTGGACGGGCCGAGAGCACGGTATTACTTTCGATTGGCCTCGCTGGCCGCCCGAGCGCGATTGATGCAGTCGTTCCTGGCGGCCTCATCACTTCCGAAGATGGCGAGGACGTTGCCGCTCGGCCCGATGAGCGTGTATCGGGTGGGGTGGGAGATGTTGTTCATCGTGCCCCCCTCGGGGAGGGTGATGGTCTGAGCAGGGTCGTCGGCAAGGTTGTAGTGCAGGGCATCACAGCAGATGGCCCGGATGGTGGGCATCTCGCCCGTAAGGAAGGCCCATCGCGAAAGGTCTGCGTCGTTGCCGCTGGCGTATTCGAGGAGGCGCGCGGGAGTATCCCGAGTTGGATCAACAGTGATCGACGCGAACCGCACGCGGGTGTCTTTGAGTGACTGCTGCATCTCCCACATGCCCCGAGTGAGCGTGGGGCAGGCGAAGGGGCAACTGCTGAACATGAAAGTGAGGACCGTGACTTCGCCCTGAAAAAGCGCGAGGTCCTGTGGGCGACCGTGCTGGTCGGTGAGTTGAAAGGGCGGAAGCCGAAGGGTGCGCACGTTCTCGTCAGGGACGAGAGCGGCAATGGCCTTGGCCTGCTTACCCCAGGAGGCACCGAGAATCAAAAGGGTGCTGACGGAGCAGACGAAGACCGTGCCGCTGATCAGCATAACCCATTTCAGGAAGCGGCTCATGTGGGGACTTCTCAAAGGCGATAACGGCCGGCGTGGGCCGATGGGTACGGTCGCAAATGGCGCGGCCTACACGAGGGCTTTGATCGTGGCATCGACCACGAGAGCCAGAAGCAGAACCGGGAGGTGGATGATCGACGCGATGAAGACGCGGCGGGCTCCGCGGGTGGATCGGTCTCTCCGCAGCGGAAGGGCGAGGGTGAAGAAGCTGGCGCCCGCAATCAGCGCGACCGCGGCATAGACGGGGGAGATGCGCTCCGGCATGACGAAACTCGGGAGCGCAGAAGCGACGACGAGCAGGGCGGACCAGAGGAAGATGTGGCGGACGGTGCGGTCGCCCGTCGGATCGGTGAGGGGGAGCATCCGGTATCCGCCGCGGGCGTAGTCCTCGCGGTGCATCCAGGCGATGGCGAGGAAGTGGGGAATCTGCCACACGAACATGAGGGCGAAGAGCGACCAGCCGCCAAGTGCGGAAATCCCAAAGTGCGCGGCGAGGGGTAGGTCCGCAGGCGCGGCGGCGGACCAGCCGATGAGTGGCGGAAGCGCACCCGGAATCGCGCCGACCCAGGTGTTGAGGAGGGTGCGGGGCTTTAGCGGTGTATACAGGGCAAGATAAGTGACGATGGTGGCAAAGGCAACGAGCGCGGGTGCGGGGCCAATGAGGGTGTAGAGACAGGCGACGCCGCCGATGCACGCGGCGATACCAAAAGTCAACGCCCCGGCCATGGAGACGCGGCCCATCGGGAGCGGGCGTCCCCGGGTGCGCAGCATGCGGGCATCACGGGCAACCTCCATGCACTGGTTCAAAGCGTTGGCACCAGCAGACGCTGCCGCTGTGGCGAGCGCGGTGACCAGAGCAAGCCGGCCGATAGTCGCGCTATCAATCCCGCGGCCCACAACACTCAGGCCCAGGCCACCGAGTGCGGTCATAGTGACGAGGCGTGTGATGCGGGGTTTGGCGAGCTCGAGGTATGCACGCCAGCCGCGGACGGGTTGGGCTTCGTCGTGACAGCAAGCGGCCGCGCCCAAAGCGGCGACCTCGGTCTCCACGGCCGAGGCGGAGGGTGTGAGGCCGAGCGAGCCGGGCTTGAAGGCCGGGTCGATGGGCGTGGCGGATGACTCGACGTTGGGCATGAGGATCGGGTGATGATTCGCGGTCTGGGGGCAGTTGACGAGGGGGTCGTAGGAAATCGAACGGTGCCAGGAGGATCGGGCGCGTGTGGGATGGTGGACGATGGAGGTAGGGGGCGGTGGGGGATGTGGCGGTGTAGAAAAACTCGGTGTGTGGGGCTTGCCCGCGGGGGTTGGGGGGCCGATACTCCCCCGCCTTGCCGTGGCACGGCAAGTCGCGTGCCAGAGCGTTTATCCCCCGGGGAAACCCCGCGGGAGCATGAAAACGGCTCTGGCACGCCCATCCTGGCTCGGGCACGACCTGTTTGGAGTCTCGGATCGGCCGAAAGGCCGGTGAAGGGTCGGTCGCCGCGGGTGTCGTTGAACGCTCATGCTGTGCCTCTCGACCGAGGTGAAGACCTGGTCGCTGGGTCATTCTTTAGGGGTCCTGCCGATGTCATTTGAAGCCGCCGTTCACGCCCAGGCCATTGAACTGAACCGACTCGCGCTCGAGATGTGCGCAAAGGCCGGGAGCGGACACCCGACGACGGCGACGTCGCTCGGGCACATTGTCACGGTCCTGATGTTTAACACCATGCGGTGGTCTCCCGACTACCCCGACTATCCGACCTCGGACCGGCTCGTGCTCTCCGAAGGGCACGCGGTGCCGGTGGTGTACGCGGCGGCGGCGAAGCTCGGGGTGATGATCGGGAAGGACCCAGAGAACCGGCGCAAGATGACCGTGGACGATGCGATGAAGCTGCGCGAAGCGGCGAGCGAGATCGATGGGCATCCGAACCCGGTCGAAGGGTTCCCGTTCTTTGACGCGGCGACGGGCTCGCTCGGGCAGGGGTTGAGCGTGGCGGCGGGGCTGGCGGAATCCGCGCGGCTCGACGGGGTGGAGCGGCGCGTGTACTGCATCATCGGTGACGGCGAGGCCCGCGAGGGGCAGGTGGCCGAGGCGCTCGATTACATCATGGATCGGAAACTGAACGCAGTCTGCCCGATCTTCAACTGCAACCAGTATGGACAGGCCGACCGGGTGAGTGATCAGCAGTCGTCGGCGAAGATCAAGGGGAAACTCGTCGCGTGCGGGTTCTTCGTGCGCGAGATCGACGGGCACGACCCCAAGCAGATCAAGAGCGCGTTCGACGAGTTTGCTTCGCGTGGTGCCGGCGAGCCGCCCATGGCGATCGTGGCGAACACGGTGAAGGGCTGGGGGTCCGCGAGTTTGGCCGGGGCCGGATGGCACGGGAAGCCGCCGATCGGCGAGGCGCTCAAGAAGGCCCTGATCGAGCTCGACGAGAAGCGTGTGGAACTGACGAGCTCGCTGGTGAACAGCGATGCGTTTGAGATCCAGCCGCCAAGCGAGTACAAGCCGCGGGAGGTGAAGTCGGTCGAGATGACCCCCTTCAGCGAGACGGCAAAGCGGCTCGACATGACGACGGCGATCCAGAGCCGGAAACTGGCGACACGACGCGCCTACGGCATGGCGCTGCGGGCCCTCGGGGCAACGAACGATCGCGTGGTGGTGCTCGATGCGGATGTCTCGAACAGCACCTACTCGGACATGTTCAAGAAGGATCCGGCCCTCGCGAATCGTTTCATGGAGTGCAAGATCGCCGAGCAGAACATGATCAGCGTCGCGGCGGGCCTCTCGGCGGGTGGGAAGATCCCCTTCTGCTCAACGTTCGCGAAGTTTGTGACCCGCGCCTACGACCAGGTGGAGATGGCGATCAACAGCGGCGCGAACCTGAAGATCGTGGGAAGCCATGCGGGGATCACGCTGGCGGCGGACGGGCCGAGCCAGATGTCGCTGCCGGACGTCGCGTGGTTCCGTGCCTTCACGCAGACGCGCGACGCGCGGAACAACCCGGCGTGCTACATCCTCCAGCCGGCGGACGCATACGCGGCCTACGCGCTGACGCACGCGATGGCGGAGTATGAGGGGGCCTGCTACATGCGAACCCTCCGGGCGGACACCGAGTTCATCTACAGCGAGCAGACGGCCTTCAACCTCGGCGGCTTTGAGGTACTCAACGAGGGCCGGGATGTGCTGCTGTGCGCGGCTGGGTACATGGTGCACGAGGCGAACAAGGCCCTCGATGCACTCGACAAGGCGGGTGTTTCGGCGACGCTGGTGGACCTGTACAGTCTGCCCTTCGACACCGATGCGCTGCTCGATATCGCGAACCAGAACGGCGGGTACATCGTGACGATCGAGGACAACTACGGCGGCGGCATCGGCGGGGCGGTGGCGGATGCGCTCACGGCGTCGGGCGATGCCTTCACGCTGCGGCAGATGTTCGTGAAGCGGATCCCCAAGAGCGCACGCACGCCCGACGAGGTCCTTGCGATGTGCGGGCTCTCGGCACAGGACATTGTCTCGGAGACGATGAAACTGCTCCAGGTGGCCTGAGGTACGAAGGAGCGACGGCAGGTCGTTGAGCGTGTGTCCATGACGGACCGGCCGACTGACAACGCGCGGCAAGTGCAACCCGGATCAAGCGGGGCTGCTCGCGGCGGCGCTGCGGCCGAGGTGGCGCGGTCCTCGGTGCGCAGCCAAGCGCGGGCGTATCCGGAGGCGGTGGAGCGGCTGATCGATGCCTTGGCTGGGCTCCCGGGGATCGGTCGGCGATCGGCGGAACGCTTGGCGTTTCACATCATGAAGGGACCGAGCGCGGAGGCGGAGGAACTGGCCCGGGCCGTGGTGGACGTCAAGAAGCGGGTACGAAGCTGCCGCGTCTGTTATGCGTTCTGCGACGGGGAGGAATGCGGGATCTGCGGGAGCGAGAAGCGCGACCGGGGGCTTGTGCTGGTGGTGGAGCAGCCCAAGGACCTTCTGACGCTCGAGCAATCGGGGATGTTCCGTGGCGTGTACCACGTGCTCATGGGGCGGCTGAGCCCGCTCGACGGGGTGGGGCCGGGTGACCTGACGGTGAACCAGTTGATGGAACGCGTCGATAACCCTCGGATGAACTCGGGTGGCGTGGCGGTGCGTGAGGTGGTGATGGGTCTGAACCCGACGCTCGAAGGCGATGGCACCGCGCTCTACCTTGCGGGTGAACTCCGCAAGCGCGGGATCAAGACGAGTCGGCTCGCGCGTGGCCTGCCGACGGGGGGCTCGCTCGAACTGGCGAACCGGGCGGTGCTGGCGGATGCGATCGAGGGACGGCAGAGCATGGAAGGGTGAGCGGCGGGGCTGAGGTCGGCCCCCTGGCGAGAAACCGATGCGATTCGATCATTCACAATCCATGCGGATGGGTCAGACGATGCGGCTGGCGCCGCACATGATCCAATCGATGGAGATCCTGCTGATGTCGCAGGCGGAGCTCGACGAGCGCATCGACCGCGAGCTTGAAAGCAACGTGACGCTCGAACAGGGCGACGGGGGCGAGGCGGGGGCGGAAGGTGGGGAAGGGACAGAGGCGGCCCGGGAAGGGGCGGCGGCGGCCGAAGGTGGAGCAGGTGAACCCGTGCCCGGTCAGGATGCGCCGCTCGAGCTCGATGGGGTGCATGCGGAGGCGGACTTTGACCGGCTGAACGACTACGAAGAGGCGAACCCCGACGCGGCCCAGAACGAGTTTGACGAGGCCCGACCGACGATCGAGCGCGACTATGAGGACCGGCGACAGCGGCTGAACGACGGCGAGCCCGACGCGAAGATCGAGGCGATGGCGAACACGGCGGCGCGGTCGGAATCGCTGCAGGAGCAACTGCTCGAGCAGTGGTCGCTGAGCGAGGTCGAGGAGACCATCCGACCGCTGGGGCGGATGATCATCTCGCATATCGAGGACGACGGCTATCTGCGGACGCCACTGGCGGAGATTGTGCAGCGGGCTTCGCCAGCGGACTGGACACCGGCCACACGCGGAGCGCATCCGGAGCCGGGCGCGGCGCCGTTGCCGGCCCCTGCGCCGGCGATGATGGAGCGGGCCCTTTCGGCGGTGCAACTGCTGCTTGACCCCAAGGGGATCGGCGCGAGGGACGCGCGCGAGTGCTACCTGCTGCAGATCGACGAGCAGGAGGCCGAGTCCGACGATGACATGGCGTGGTCGCTGACCCGGCGCATCGTGGACGAGCACTTTGACGACGTGATGCACAACAAGCTGCCGCGGATCGCGCAGCGGACCGGGGCGGGGATCGCGGAGGTGACGGCGGCGATCGCGCGGCTGAAGACGCTGAGTCTGCGGCCGGGGCGCCGGCTGGTGAGCGAGGTGGAGCGGCCGATCACGCCGGATGCGTTTGTCGAATATGACGCGGAGAACGACCGGTACTACGCGTATCTGAACGATCGGCGGAGCATGAACCTGCGGGTGAACCAGGAGTATGCGCTGCTGGCCAAGGACAAGACGGCCGACAAGACGACGAAGGAGTTCATCAAGACGAACCTGAACAACGCGAACTTTCTGCTCGATGCGATTGCCCAGAGGCAGCGGACGATCCAGCGCGTGGTGGATGTGGTGGTGGAGGAGCAGCGCGAGTTCTTTGACTTTGGCCCGCAGGCGATCAAGCCGCTGCCCATGACGAAAGTGGGAGAGCGGCTTGGGATTCACGTGGCGACGGTGAGCCGAGCGGTAGCCGAGAAGTACCTCCAGACCCCGCGCGGGATCGTCGCACTGCGCAAGTTCTTCACGGGCGGGACGACGAACGAGGCCGGGGAGGAAGTGAGCTGGGAGGCGATCAAGGCGGCCATGCAGGAAGTAGTGGACGGCGAAGACAAGGGGAACCCGCTGAGCGACGACCAGATCGCGGAGGAACTGAAGAAGCGAGGCCTCGAGATCGCACGCCGGACGGTGGCAAAGTACCGCGGGCAACTCGGAATCGCGACGGGTCGGCTGCGCAAGACGTATTGACCGGCATGCGGCGGGGGTGACAGCGGAAAGTGGGCATAGGGTCCGGAGCGAGCCAGAGGCAGGGTCGTACCATCGGGGCCTATGCCCAAGAACACTACGAGCAGCCACGGAACGCGCATCGAGAAGGACACGATGGGTGAGATGGCCGTGCCATCGGCGGCGCTGTACGGTGCGTCAACCCAGCGGGCGGTGCTGAACTTTCCGGTGAGCGGAGAGCCGGTGCCCTTCGGGATCATCCGGGCATACGGGGCGATCAAGGGGGCGTGCGCATCGGTCAACAAGGGGTTGGGGCGGCTTGATGCACGGCGGGCGAAACTGATCAACGAGGCGTGCGCGGTCATCGACGGAGGGATGGGCGAGCACGGTGGTTGGCGGGTCCACTTTCCCATCGATGTCTTTCAGACCGGTTCGGGGACAAGCACGAACATGAACGCCAACGAGGTGATCGCGAACCTCGTGTGCTTGGCGCTCGGGGCTCCGGTCGGCTCGTCCAAGAACGCCGAGTACCTCAAGCGGGGCGGGGTGCATCCGAACGACCATGTGAACATGGGACAGTCGAGCAACGACACCTTTCCGACCGCGATCCACGTCGCGGCGGCGGTCGCGATTCAGGACGATCTTCTCCCCGCCATTGTCCGTATGGCCAAGAAACTCGAACAGCAGGCCCGGTCGTGGGACAAGATCGTCAAGATCGGTCGGACCCACCTGCAGGACGCGACGCCCATCCGGCTGGGGCAAGAGTTCAGCGGCTTTGCGAGCCAGCTTCGCCACTCTGAAGCGCGGCTGAAGGGGGCACTGGCCGCTCTGTGCGAGCTGCCCATCGGCGG
This sequence comes from Phycisphaerales bacterium, assembly GCA_052388255.1. GTDB lineage: Bacteria > Planctomycetota > Phycisphaerae > Phycisphaerales > UBA1924 > JAEUIX01. The sequence goes on along the minus strand of JBQTIJ010000440.1, from coordinate 391 downwards.
CACGGCGGTCGGGACGGGGATCAACGCGCACGAGAAGTTCGACACGCTCGTGTGCGCTGCGCTGAGCAGGGCGCTTGGGGTGCGGTTCCGAGCCGCGGCGAACCACTTTGAGGCCCAGCATGCGAAGGACGCCTGCGTGGAGGCGAGCGGGCAGCTCAAGACAGTGGCGACGTCGCTGACGAAGATCGCGGCGGATATCCGGCTGATGGGGATGGGGCCGCGGTGCGGGATCGGGGAACTGGTGATCCCGGCGGTGCAGCCGGGCTCGAGCATCATGCCGGGGAAGGTGAACCCGGTGATCTGCGAGTCGCTGATCATGGTGTGCGGACAGGTGATCGGCAACGACGCGGCCGTGACATTTGGGAACCTTGGTGGTTTGAACAGCACGCTC
>JBQTIJ010000439.1:0-2634 GCA_052388255.1 Phycisphaerales bacterium | reverse complement strand
GGTCTCGCTGATGAGGGCCTTCATGGGCGTGGCCGTGGCTTGTTCGTCGTTCTCTGGCCGCTCGTCCACGAGGGCGGCCTCGCTGGCCTGACCGATCCGCGCGATCAGGCGTTCTTGCTCAGTCGCGAATGCGCCCGCCACGCCTCCCTGCTTCTGGATCTCGTACAGAGCCCCCACGACCTCGGAATAGGTCAGCCCCAGACCGGGGCTGGGGCTCTCGGGCGTCGGCGTATGCCCGAGGAGCTTGGCAAGGTCACGGACCTGGGCAGGAGCGGTGCCACGGGTTACGGCACCGGTGCGATAGTCCTGGTAGTAGAGCTGGGGCGCGCCAGCGAGGGTCGATTCATCGCTGCGGATCATGAGCCGGTTGGCCCAAGCGCTCGCAAGGATGGGGACGGCGAGCCGCATGTCGCGCCCAAAGAGCACGATCCGGGGGCTGCCTTCCTGGGCCACATAGATGAGCTCGTCGGTGGCCTGAACACAATCGATCGTGAACTTGCGGTCGACCGCGACGCGAACCACGCTGGCGTCGCCACGCTTCTGGAGCGACTCATACGCCGCGACGCGGATGGCGAGCTCGGGGGCATCGAGCAGCGAACGGAGCGCGACCGTGGTCTGCGGATCGAAGCCCGAACGCATCTCGCCCAGGAGCTGGATGGTCTCGGCCCGGAAGTTGATCGGGCGCGATCGATCGAGTGCGATGTTGCGGAGAGGGAGCGTCGCGCGGGCATCGCCCAGCTTGGCCCCAGCACGCAGGGCGGCCAGCCGCGGCAGGAGTTCCGGGGACTCATAGAGCGGCGCAAGGAACGGAATCGCGGGCTTGCCGCACGCCTGGAGTGCCCACGAGAGGGCGTCGGCGAGAGCCGGCTGACGAGGGAGTTCCTCCGCGTAGCGCTTGGCGTACTCCTGCGGGTAGGCCTGATCGACGGGCAAGTAGCGAAGAAGCTGCACGAACTCGGCCGCCCCGTCCGCATAAGCCGCAGGCACACGCACGGCGATCGACGAGTCATTGCGGCCCCGAGCGATGGCGCCGTCGTCGGCCGGCCCGGGTGGGAAGCGGGAGTTGATCGCGTCCTTGATCTGCGCCGCACGGGCGTGGCTTGGATTGTCGAGGAGGAGCTCAAGGCGCAGCGGCTGGGTCACTGTTCCGCCCGCGATCACACGACCGACTGTGCGCGTGATCCCGTCGCCCATGGTCGGCGCGGGTGTGGGGGGCGGGACGTTCAGGTCCGTGCCTTCGTCTGCGGGGTCGGTTTGAGTGAGGGCGGGGTCGTCAGTCTCGGGGCGCTCTTCGTTGGCGGCGGGCACTATCGCCGGTGCCTCGTCCGGTGCAGGCGCGGGATCAGGAACGCTGGAGATTCGCCCGGCCATCCCGGGGTCTGCGAAGGGGTTGATGTAGATCGCACCCTCAACCTCACCGATCTTGCGGGTGCGCATGGCCCCGAAGCGGGTGGCGGGGCCGAGGCGCAGTTCCGTGGTCCACAGTCGGCCACCTTCGAGCGAGGTCACCCCGCTCTCCGGAAGGGCTCGAACCCGGACATCAAAGGTCGCACCCTTGGGTGCACCGGGAGGAATCACGCCCTCCACGACCACCACGGCCACGTTGGGGTCGCGGAGGACTTGCTTGGGGGTCTTGCCTGCGAGGGGGCCTTCGTTCAGGATGCCGCCCCGGCCGATGCCGTTGCGGGCAAGTTCGCGCTCCATAGTCGCCTGGATGCCCACCGGAAGCGTGCCGCCTCCCGTGCCATTGAGTCCCACGACGATGCCGAACCCTGAAACGAGGATGGGCTCGACCCCGCGGATGGTGGCCTCTGTCCCGACGGTGCCGCGCAGGACGGCGGGAACATCGCGCAACACGGGCTCGGCGGTCTTGGCCTTTTTGGGCGGGCCGGAACACGCAAGCGGGAGCGCGGAAGCAACGAGCGCGAGCGCGACAAGGAGTGGGCGTTTCATGGGTGTACGGGAGCTTTCCGAGCCGCGCGTGTCGGCGGTTGCTTGGACTCGACCGGGTGCGTCAAGAGGGTCAACGCGGGGATGGCAAGGGTAGTGGGGCCCGATGCTCGTGGTGGTCTTCGGACGGGTGATGCTTGGCGCGAGTCCGTGACGAAAGGTGCGGAGGGCCGCGAGAAACTCATCCACCCAATGTGGGGATTTGTGTTTGAGGTTCGGGGCTCGCGGAACGTCAGGAAACGCTTACAACAACCCCTTTGGGGCAGGGTAACCCCCGCGTACTCGACGGTGGAAAACCACTTTAAACGGCATGAGGGCTGAGAGTTGAGGACGCGCGACAGGATGTCCACAAGGTTGGCTCGAAAAGCACTCTCTGTTGTGTTCGGAGTTCTTGAACATACTGCCTGTAGTGGTATTCTTCCTCCCGCTCAGCCGATACCTCTTCTCGGTTGACGACGGTCCTCGTTGGTGCTGTAATCTCGTCCTTCTGCTCCGAAAGTCGCGCGAAAGTACCCCCATCATGGGTGCTTCGTGCCGCGATCTGGTCACCTGCCATGTCGATCCTCTGCGATACTCAAATCCGCGAACTGATCGGGATCGACCCTTTCCAGCCGGCATCCAAGCGCAGTGGACGCATATCGTACGGTGTGTCCTCCTACGGCTATGACATCCGGGTCGGTTCGC
>JBQTIJ010000438.1:0-6522 GCA_052388255.1 Phycisphaerales bacterium | reverse complement strand
GGGGTGGTTACGCCGGCGCGAGTTGAGCCCCAGGGGGTGGGACCATCGGTCAGAGCGCCGATGTTGCTGTACCACTCATACTGGAGCACGTCGCCGGTGGCGGTGGTGCTGAAGTTGACAGAGCCGCCGAGGGGAACGGTGACATCGACCGGCTGCATGGTGACGATCGGTGGGTCGCAGACGACATCAAAGAGCCGCATCATCTCGTGGTCTTCGTGCTCGAGGATGTGGCAGTGCATGGGGTAGAGCCCGCTGAACCCCTCGAAGCGCATGATGACGCGGGTGAACTGGTTGGGGTGGGCGAGGACGGTGTCCTTCCATCCGGCTTCCGCCGGGGGCGGGGGGACGCGCGGTCCGCTGGGGGTGGGGACGTTGTTGACGACGGTGAAGTTCTGGCGGTCGAGGATCTGGAAGGAGACGAGGTGGATGTGCATCGGGTGCGTGAGCCCCGAGCGGTTGGTGAAGGTCCAGGTCTCGGTGGTGCCGATGCGGGGGAAGTCGGTGATGTCGTCCCACATCAGGTCATTGATCAACCAGAGGCCGTGGTTGCACTCTGGATCGCCGACATTCCGGAGCGTGAACTCGCGGCTGACGACCGACTCGGCCTCAGGGATGGGGGGAACAGGAACGAGTGAGGCGGGGAGGGGGGCGGTGAACCCGGGCTGGTTGGGAGCGAGGAGGAACGCCATGATGAGCGGGAGGTCGTTCTCCGGCTGGCCATCGGGGAAGGGGGCAGGGGCGAGGTTGACGAGGCCGATGCCGCGGGATGTGGCGTTGAAGATGGTGGCGAAGTCGATGACCACATCGGCCCGTTCGCCGGGGCCGAGGGTGACGCTGGTGACGGTGACGGGTGCGGGGAGGAGACCCTGATCTGTGCCGATCTGTTGGAAGGGCTGGCTGCCCGCGAGGGCGAGCGTGTAGAAGCGGGTGTTGCTGCCGTTGACCATGCGGAAGCGGTACTTGCCGAGCTTGACCTCCAGGCGGGGCCAGACCTTGCCGTTGACGACGGCGAACTGGCCGAAGAAGTGGTCCTGGAACTGCGGGTTGTACTTGATGCTGCCGTCAGGGTTGAAGGACTTGTCCTGGATGATGAGCGGGATCTCAAACTCGCCGGAGGGGAGCCCGAGGGCGTTCTCCAGATTGTCACGCAAGATATACGCGCCAGCGAGGCCCATCATCACATTGAGCCGCGTGATGCCGAGGGCGTGGTCGTGGTACCACATGGTGCAGGCGCGCTGATCGTTGGGGTAGTAATACGGGACTGAACTCTGGCCGGGGGCGAAGGTCTCGTCCGGGCTTCCGTCGCTGGTCGGATCGACCTTGCCACCGTGGAAGTGGATGACGGTGACTGGGGCGCGGCCGGTCACGTCCGGGCCGTGCAGGCAGGTATCAATCGGGAGGATGTGGGAGTTGCGGAGGATGTTGCCGGGCTGGGAGCGCAGGTCGTTCAGCCAGGTGACGGTGATGGGATTGCCGCGGGTGGCCTCAAAGGTGGGACCGGGGACACTGCCGTCATAACCCCAGACGCGGGTGAGCGGGAGATCTGTATGGAACTGGTGGTTGAACTCGGTGATATCGATGATGTAGTTGGCTGCGCCGCCGGGGACGCCGCTGACGGGCTGAGCGAGGGGGGGGATGGGGAGGGTGTCGACGAAGGGGGTGCGAACGAGGGGGCAGACGGCGTTCATGCACTCGGTGAAGTGGCCCTGAGACGTGCCGCCCAGATTGCCGCAGGTGACTTCGGTGAGCGCGCTGCATGTGCCGCTGTTGAAGCAGCAGGCCCCGACCGGCTGAGGGCAGGGGTTGGGCGAGCAGACGGTGTTGTCGCCGTTGTAGACACCGCCGCTGGCATCACAGTTGGCCTGGGTGAGGACGGTGCAGCCGCCGAGGACATCGCAGCAGGCCCCGGTGGGCGGGGGGGTGGTATACGTAAGCACCAGTTGCGGCCGGAAGTTGGGGAAGATCCCGTTACGGGAGCCGAACTGGAGCATGGTGTTGATGGTGGACTCGCTAAAGAGCGCGCGCTTGACGACCCAGCCGTGGTTGTTCGCGGCGTTGCCGACCCAACTTTGGACATCGGCGGTCAACTGCGGAGCAGCGAAGTCGTAGAAGCCGGTCGCGGGTCCGACATTGATGTTGGCGCTAACGGTGAAGGCGGAGAAATCGCCTCCATTCGTGTTCCAGTTGGTCGAGGGGAAGAACCGGTCGATCCAAGTTGCGTCATTGCTTGTCGAGGTCGCGCCGGAGGTCTCATCGCCGCCGGCGTTGGAGGTCCCCTCGCCCCAGGAGCTTGTCAGTTTCTGGACGACGGTGGTCTGGGCGCTCCCGGCGAAGGAGGCGAACAAGTAGATCCGCAAGGTCGCGGCGGTGATGGTGGCGTTCGCGGGGATGCTCGCGACGTTGAAGTGGACGACGGCCCGCCGACGCTGGTTGGTGGCGGCACCCGTGCCGACGATCATGTAGACACCCGAGCCGTTGCTCAAACTGCCGTCGGTGGTCTCGTAAAGCGTGTTGTCGCGGTCCGGGGTGAACGTGACGGTCGTTCCCGCTGCGCAGGGGTCAGGAGAGCAATCGGTGTTGTTGCCGATGTACACGCCGCCGCCGCCGGTGCAGTTTGCTTCCGTCTGGACGGTGCAGACGCCGGCTGTGCAGCAGGCCCCGGTGGGGGGCGGGCAGGGGTTGGGCGAACAGACGGTGTTGTTTCCCTGGTAGACGCCGCCGGAGGAGGTGCACGCGGCGGCGGAGAGTATGGTGCAGACGCCATCCTCGCAGCAGGCCCCGGTGGGGGGAGTGAAGGTGACGGTGAGTTTGGGGCGCTGTGCGGAGGTGGCGTGTTCCTTGGTGTTGAAGCGTTTGGTGAGGTTGGCGTCGGTCTCGTTGCCGCGGAGGAGCCAGCCGAAGTTGGTGGAGGGGGTGTTGACCCAACCGGTGACATCGGTGGCCATGCCGGCGGAGGTCCAGACGTAGGCGTTGTTGGGTGCGCCGACGGGGGTGGTGTCGCTGGCGGAGGCGGTGAACTGGCCGGTGCCGCCGGCATTCGTCCAAGTGGTTCCGGAGTAGAAGCGGTGCTGCCACGTGACGTCGTTGGTGGTGGCGGGCGCAGCGCGGCCTTCGTTATCGACGGCGTTTGAGGTTCCCTCGCCCCAGTCGGCGAGCAGTTTATGAACGCCGATGGTGTTGTTGATCTCTTGCGAGGTGCGCGACATGTAGAGCGTGAGGGTGACGCTGTTGATGACCGAGCCGGCGGGGATCGCGGAGAGATTGAACCGCACGAGAGCGCGGCGGCGGAAGCCGGAGGGCCCGCCCGCCTGCACTGTGCCGCCGGTGAGGCCGACGAACATGTGTGCCCCTGCGCCGTTGGCGACATCACCCTGCGTGTCTTCGTACATGGTGCCGTCGCGGAATGCGCCGAAGTCCATCGTCACCTGTGCGCTGGCGGCGGAGGGGGCGAAGAGGGCGAGGGCAGCGCCGAGCAGACCGGCGAACGCAGCGAACGGCCCGGCCTGATGGCGGCGCGAAGTGCATGGCGCAACGAAGGACTGAGCGACCTCAGGGCCGGACGAAAGCAGGTTGGACATGGGAACCTCTCAAGCGGGTCGGTGGAAGGTGTGGGGGCCTTCGGGTGTGGGAGCAAGGTCACTATATCACGGATTGGGTACTCGGCCAGTGTGTTGTTTGGGTTGTAGAAGGATGGGGGGGAGTTGAGGGGCGAGGGTGGCGAACTACTTAGGGGGCGCGGAGCGCGAATGTGCGCATTAGGGCGCGCGGGAGGGGACGGGGGTCGGGTGCGGAGGTGGTTGGTGGGGAGGGGTTTGCGGGGAAGTGAGAATCTTGAAAGTGGCGCGAGCGGCAAGTGGGGGTGGCTTGACTGTCGCCTGCTGGGTCGTGATTGCAGGGCCGGTGGTCGCGCGACCGGCCAAGAATCACCCGAATGGATGTAACCGCTCACATGACCCGACGGGCTGCCCTTGCGGCTGTGGGTGTTGGGGCCGCGGGGTTTGTGGTGTTTGGGCCTCGGGGTGGGGGGGAGGTGCCGCGGGGGCGGTTGGTGCTGGATTACTGGGAGAAGTGGACGGGGCTTGAGGGCGAGGCGATGCGGGGGATAGTGGACGACTTCAACCGGTCGCAGGATCGGTTGTTTGTGCGGTACCTGGTGACGAGCACGATTCATGAGAAGGCGATGATCGCGATTGCGGGAGGGTCGCCGCCGGATGTGGTGGGGCTCAACTCGTACAACGTGCCGACGTATGCGCAGGCGGGTGCGGTGGTGGCGCTCGATGAGCTTGCGCCGGCGCATGGGTTGGCGCTCACGGACTACGCGGCGGGGATGCGGCAGGTGATGACGCATGGGGGAGTGGGGGAGCGACAGAGGTGGTGGGCGACGATCAACACGGGTGGGACGCTGGCGCTCTATTGGAACCGGGGGGTGTTTGCGGAGCGCGCGGGGGAGCTGCGCAAGGGGGGGGTCGATCCGACGCGGGCGCCGGCGACGATCGAGGAGATGGAGCGGGCCCAGAGCGCGCTTGAGGTGGCAGGGCCGGATGGGAGTCTGTTGCGGACGGGGCACCTGCACATGGAGCCGGGGTGGTGGTCGTGGATCTGGGGGTATCACTTTGGCGGGGGGCTGTATGACCCGGCCGCGGACCGCGTGCTGTTTGACAGCGGGCCGACGCGGGAGGCGTATGCGTGGGTGCAGCGGACGACGGGGGACACGGCGCGGGCGAAGGTGATCAACACGCTGCGCGACGGGTTCGGGCCGTATGGGACGGCCCGGAGCGCGTTTCTGACGGGCGAAGTGGCGATGGTGGTGCAGGGGCCGTGGATGGCGAACCAGATCAAGGCCTTTCGGCCGGACCTTGACTATGGCGTGGCGCCGGTGCCGGTGAGCGCGGGGATTCTTGAACCGGAGCGGCCGGTGGCCTTGATCGATACGGATGTGCTGATGATTCCTGCGGGGGCGCGCCACCCGGAGGCGAGCATGGCGTTCATTGCCTTTACACAGCGGCAGGAGAACGTCGAGCGGCTGGCGCTCGCGCACTGCAAGGGCTCGCCGATGGTGAAGGTGAGCGAGGCCTTCTTCGCGGCGCACACGAACCGGGGGGTGCGGCTGCACACGGACCTGGCGGCGAGCCCGCGGGCGTTTGTGGCGCCGGCGACGCCATCGTGGGTGGAGATCAAGCCGCTGATCGATGCGGGGATGATCAGCATCTGGAAGCACGAGGCGCCGGCGGCGAAGAAACTGGCGGAACTGCAGGGGACATCGAGCGCGATTCTGGCGCGGGCGGCGGCGATGCGGGCGCGGCGCAGGGAGGAGGGGGCATGAGGCGCTCCGCGACGCTTGCCGGGTTGATGTTCACTGCGCCGTGGCTGATCGGGGCGAGCGTGTTCATCTTTCTGCCCATGGTCATGAGCGCTTGGTACTCGCTGACGGAGTACCCGATGCTGCGGCCGCCGGTGTATATCGGGGTTGAGAACTATCGCGAGCTTCTGGGGGACAAGCGGTTCTGGCTGGTGGTCTCCAACACGGCGATCTTTGCGGCGATATCGATTCCGCTTTCGACGGTGGTGGCGCTGGTGCTGGCGGCGCTGATCTCGACGCGCGGGCTGCGCTGGGCGGGTTTCTATAAGGCGGCGATCTTTGTGCCGACGCTGGTGCCGATGATGGCCTCGGCCATGGTGTGGCTGTGGCTGTTCAACGGGAAGCTGGGGCTGATCAATGCGGCGCTGGCGGTGGTCGGCGTGGCGGGGCCGTCGTGGCTGGAGGATGCGTGGTATGCCATCCCGGCGGTGGCGCTGACGAGTGTGTGGGGCGTGGGGCAGATGGTGGTGGTCTATAGCGCGGCGATGCAGGAGGTGCCGCGTGAGCTCTATGAGGCGGGGAACCTTGACGGGATGGGCCCGCTGCGGCGGTTCTGGCACGTGACGCTGCCGATGATCTCGCCGGTGGTGCTCTTCAACGCGGTGACGCTGATGATCGGGACGCTGCAGGTGTTTGCGATCCCGTATGTGCTCTTTCGCAACGAGCGCGGGCAGCGCGACGAGGGCTATTACTACGCGATGATGCTCTATGACAACGCCTTCGTGCAGCAGCGGATGGGGTATGCCAGCGCGATGGCGTGGATCCAGCTCCTGATCATTCTGGCATTGACGGGCGCGGCGTTCGCGCTCAGCCGGAGGTTCGTGCACTACCGGGCGGAGTGAAGATGGACCGCGGCTCGACCTTCCCATCCCGGGCGATGATCCACGCGGCGCTGGCAGTCGCGGCGCTGGTCTTTCTGCTGCCGTTGGCGTGGATGGTGGTGACGGCGCTCAAGACGGAGGAACAAGCGGCGGCGGGGACGATTGCGATTCTGCCGGACCCGCTCTCGGGCGCGCCGGCCCAGGGGCTTGCGAACGTGAAGGCGGTGTGGGAGGACCCGTCGGTGACGTTCCCGGTCTATCTGCGCAACACGCTGATCGTGGCGATCCTGAGCGTGGCGGGGATGACGCTTTCGAGCGCGTGGGTGGCGTATGGGCTGGCCC
>JBQTIJ010000437.1:0-3644 GCA_052388255.1 Phycisphaerales bacterium | reverse complement strand
ATCGGGCAGATCTCGATCCTTGATGCCCATTGAGGGTGCCCCGTCGCGCTGCGGGAATAACCTTCAGCCCCTTGAGGACAGCATCCGGATGACCCCACGCCGGCCCGATACGCCCGACTTTGACCTTGCCGCGCTCCTTGCTGGGCATGCGCACGATGCGCTCGATCTTCAGGCCGAATATGTCAACCCCGCCATGGCGGCGGTGCTGCGCACCATCGGCTTTGATGCCCGGTATGTGCGGGGGGAGGGGGCGTACCTCTTTGACGACCTCGGCCGTCGGTACATTGACTGCCTCGGTGGTTACGCCGTCTTCGCGGCAGGCCGGAACCACCCGGTCATTAAGGATGCGCTCCGGCAGGCCCTTGATGCCGACCTGCCCAATCTTCCCGGCGTCGGCACATTTCGCACGGGAGGCATCCTTGCAGAGCAACTTGTGCGGCTTGTTCCTGGTGATGCGCGGTCCAAGCCGCGGATGGTCTTCTTTGCCAGCGGCGGGGCAGAAGCGATGGACGCGGCACTGAAGCAGGCCCGAGTCGCTACGGGACGGTCGGGCCTTGTGTATTGCGCCAAGGCCTATCACGGCCTCACGATCGGTTCGCTTTCGGTCAATGGCAACCATGAGTTCCGCGAGGGGTTTGGCGACCTTCTGCCCGGGACGGTTGAGATTCCCTTCAACGACCTTGTCGCGCTGGAGAAAGCACTCGCCCCGCGCGACAAGGCGGCGTTTGTGGTGGAGCCCATTCAAGGCAAGGGCGTGAATCGGCCTGACGCGGATTACCTCGCCCGGGCGGCGGAGATGTGCCTGCGCCACGGGACGCTGCTCGTGCTTGACGAGATCCAGACGGGCCTTGGGCGAACGGGTCGCATGTTCGCGGGCGAGCACTTTGGTATGGGGGAGCGCTGGACGCCCGACATCCTCGTCATCGCCAAGGCCCTTTCGGGGGGCTTCGTCCCCGTCTCCGCAGTCATCACGCGCGACTGGATCCATGCCAAGGTCTTCCCGGGCATGAACCAGTGCGCCCGCATCCAGACGACCTTCAGCCAGAACGACCTGGCCATGGTCGCGGGCCTTGCGGCTCTGCACGTGATCCGCACGGAGGGCATTGTCGAGAATGCCCGCGATGTCGGGGAATATCTCATGGCCGGGCTTGGTCGCATGGTCGGGCGATTCGAGATGGTCCGCGAGGTCCGCGGCCACGGTCTCATGATCGCCATTGAGTTTCAGCGCCCGCGCTCGATGATGCTCCGCGCGGGGTGGGAGATGCTCCACGCGCTTGATCCTTCGCTCTTCTGTCAGGCGATCATCATGCCCATGATGACCGACCACCGCATCCTGACGCAGGTGGCGGGCCACAAGCTCGATGTCATCAAGCTCATCCCACCGTTGGTGCTGTCGCGTGCGGATGCGGATGAGATCATCGCGGCGTTTGAGACCTGCGTGGCCGCGTGCCACACCTTCCCCGGCCCTGCATGGGAGGTGGGCAAGAAGCTTTCAGCGGCGGCGCTCCGCCGCACGGGCATCAAGGGGGAGCCGCAGGCCTCGGGCGCGGGGGCGTGAACCCGGAGACCCTTTGCATCCGTCGCCTGCGGGGCCGCAACAAGGCCCGCGCGCTGGTGCTCGCAGTGGTCCTCATTGCCCTGGGCGCACCGGCCGGTGCGCTCCTTGGAGAGGTGATTGAACTTGTGGTGACGCACCAGCCCCGCGTCTGGCCGGCGGTCGTGGGTGCTGTCGCCGGGGTGGTGTTCACGTCGGCGCTTGGTCTTTGGGCGTATCTGGAAGGCGCAAGGACGATCATCGCTGCTGGTGCCTGCTGCCGGGTCCGCTGGACCGACGACCCGGAACTGCTGTCGATCGTCGATGATCTGCGCCTCAAGGCCGGGATCTACATGCCCCGGGTCTATGTGCAGGACGATACTGCGCTGAACGCCTTCTCAGTCGGTCGCAGCGAGCGCACGGCTCGGCTGGTCGTCACGGCTGGCCTGCGGCGGGCGCTCCCGCCCGATGAAATCCGCGCGGTGATCGCCCACGAGATCGGGCACATCCGCGCTGGCGACTCGTGCTTCATGCTGCTCATGGCGACGATGCTCGGGCTGCTCGTTTTTCTCTGCGACTGGGCCTGGCGTGTCGCGTGGGGGGCGGGGCGCGGTGCCAAGCACTCGACCGACGCCGCCAAGTTCAGCGGCCTTGCCGCGGTCGTCTGGGGCGGGTGCTTCGTCGTCTCTGGGATTCTCTTCGTGGTCGCTCCGGCTCTTTCGTGGCTCATGCAGGCGATCATCCGGCGTGAGCGGGAGTACATCGCCGATGCGCTTGCTGTGGATCTGACCGGGGACACAGGCGCGCTCGCGCGGGCCCTGAGCCGCATCGCCGCTGATCCCGCCCCGTTTGTGGACGTGGCGAACCGGGCCACGGCGCACCTCTATATTGCCAACCCCCTCGAGCGCATGCGCCGGACCGGGCAGTCGTGGGACTCGTTCCTCTGTTCACACCCGCCCATCGAGAAGCGCATCGCGCGCCTCACCCCTCAAACTCAAACGTCGGCCGCGCCAGCCGGGGTGGACGGCGCGACGCGATGCTGAAGACGAGCCCCGTCATGACCCACACGGTGATCATGCTCGACCCGCCATATGAAACGAAGGGGAGCGTGATTCCGATGATCGGGACCAACCCGATGTTCATGCCCACGTTGATGAAGACCTGGGCCCCGATGATCGCCACGAACCCCACGATCACCAGTCGGCCGAAGCCGTCCTTGCAGGCCGCGGCGCAGCGCAGGGCGCTGATGAACCACAGGGCGTAGAGCCCGAGCACCGCGAGCCCCCCGGCGAGCCCGAAGCGGGCCATGATCACGCTGAAGACCATGTCGTTGTGGCGTTCAGGAAGTTGCGTGTAGCGCAGCACTGCCCGCGTCATAGGTTCACCCAGCCCGAAGGTCTCCCCTGCCCCGGCCACCATCTGGGCCGTCTGCGCCTGGAAGAGTTCCGGGTTGGCCTTTAGGTCGGCTTGCCCGCGGATCTGCCGCCAGAGCCCCACGATGCGCTCTTTCTGATAGGGCTTCAGCAGCGGGTAGGCCATCGGGAGCGCGAGCACCCCGGCCAGCACGACCATCAACAGGTGGCGCCGCTTGGCCCCAGCCGCGAGCAGGATCGCAAAGATGCCCGGTATGAAGAGCATCGCCATGCCGAGGTCGGGCTGGAGCATGACGAGCCCCACCGGCACCATGGTGATGAGCGCGGGCGCGATCAGCCCGGGGATAGTGCGGTGATTCTCGCGATAGCGCAAATACTCGGCGGCGGCGAGTACAAACGCCACCTTCGCCAGTTCAGATGGCTGAAGATCAAACGGCCCGAGATCGATCCACCCTCGGCAGCCGTTGCGCGGGCGCACGATCGACGCGGGCACAAACGGGACAAGCAAGAAGAGGAGCAACCCCACAACGACGGCGAGGGCCGGCCACGCGAGGAGCCGCACGAAGTGCGGGTGGGGCTTGGTGACGAGGAGCGCGGCAAATACGCCCGCACCCAGAAAGATCAGTTGCTGCAAAGTGCGCGGGTGCGTGCTCAGCCGCCCGGCTTCCGCGTAGGTCGCGATGTCGATCGCGTACACGCCAAGCAGGGACAGCCCGAGGGCCGCCGCGAGCGCGAAC
>JBQTIJ010000436.1:0-2785 GCA_052388255.1 Phycisphaerales bacterium | reverse complement strand
TTCTGTGGTCCGCGCCCTGCGCGAGGGTTCATCATCGGGCCCGGCCCTCCCCAAAAGCACGCCCATCACCGGCCCCCTCTCTGGCCCACCCGCCTCGGCCCTCCCTGCTTCATCCCCGACCGCTTCTCGCCTTGCAACCGACCCAGACCAACCCACCAACACCCTCATCGAGTCCGGCCCCACCCCGGCAGACGAAGCCGCCGTCGCCGCCACCTTGCGCGAAGGCCGCCCTCGTGACCCCGTCGCCCACGCCCCCCCGCCCCCGGCCGCCTCCCCCGCCGCGCCTCCTGCAGCAGGCGGCAGCGTCCCGGATGTCCCCACCGACTGGGTCTTCAAGGCCGCCCCCGTCGCCGGTGTCCCCGAGCGCATCGGGCCATATCGCATCCTCAAGAAGATCGGCTCCGGCGGCTTCGGCCTCGTGCTCGAGGCCACCCGCGAGGACTCCTTCCAGAAGCGCGTCGCCATCAAACTCCTCCAGCGCGGCGCGGCCAGCGAGGAGACACTGAAGCGCTTCGAGCGCGAGCGGCAGGTCATGGCCGCCATGAACCACCCGAACATCGCGCGTCTGCTTGAAGGCGGCAAGACCGACGACGGCCGACCCTGGTTCGCCATGGAGTACGTCGAGGGCCTCGCCATCGACGACTACTGCGACCGCAACCGACTGAGCGTCCATGAGCGCGTCGCCATGTTCGTCAAGGTGTGCAGCGCCATGCACACCGTCCACAAGGCCCAGGTCGTCCACCGCGATCTCAAGCCCGCCAACATCCTCGTCAACACCAAGGGCGAGCCCAAGCTCCTCGACTTCGGCATCGCCAAAATGATCGAGCCCGAGTGGGGCGCAACCCCCATGGTCACGCGCGAGCGCCGCGGCCCGCTCACCCCGCAATACGCCTCGCCCGAGCAGGTCCGGGGCGAACCCGTCACCACCAGCACCGATGTCTATTCCCTCGGCGTGCTGCTGTATGAACTCCTCACCGGCCGCCTGCCGTACCGACTGGAGGGGATGTCCGACCATGAACTTGAGGCCAAGGTCTGCCACGCTCTCCCCCCGCGCCCGAGCGCGATGGTGGTCCGCGAGCCCAGCGCGGCCCCCTCGGACCATTCCCCCACGCAGACCGGCGGCGGCGGCGGAGGGGCAGACCCCGCGCAAACCGGCCCGGCACCCAAGCGCACTTGGTCGCGCACCCGTGCGGCCCACTCGTCCGAATGCCTTCAACTCGCCGACCGCCGCGCGGCCACGCCCGAAGAACTCCGCCGCCAACTCGGCGATGACCTTGACGACATCGTGATGATGGCCCTCCGCAAGGAACCCATGCGCCGGTATGAGTCGGCCATGGAAATGGGCGACGACCTCAAGCGGCACATCGACCGCATGCCCGTCAAGGCCCGCCCGGAGACCATCTCGTACGTCGCCCGCCGCTTCGTCGGTCGCCACCGCGGCGCGGTCGCCTCCGCGCTCACCATGTCCCTGCTGATCGTCTCGGGACTTGTGCTCATGACCGTCCTCTGGTTCCAGGCCGAACGCGCCCGCGCCAAGGAACGCGAAAGCCGCGAACAGACGCTCAAACTCCTCAGCAACTTCATGTTCACGGTTCGGGCCATCCGTGGCGACCAGGACGGCTCGGTCTCGGAGAAGGCCGTGGCCGAAGCCGCCGCCCCCGTGCTCGAGGCCACCAAGTCCATTCCCGCGGGGGATGTTGAGCAGCGGGCCGCCATTGCAAGAGTCCTTGAGGCCATCGCGAGCGCTGCCAGCGGTGCGAACGTGGGTTCTGTCAGCATGCCGCAGACCGCCCGCCCGATCATCGATCGCGCCCTCGAACTCCGGCGCGAGGTGCTCGCGCTCCGCCCCGCCGACGGACTCGCCATCGCGGGCCTCGCCCAGTGCGCCAATCAGGCCGGGCCGATCTACCGCGAACTCGGCCTGAACGAGCCCGCGCTCAAACTCTTCATTGAGGCCGAGAAGTTGGCCGCCGCCGGCCCCCCCGACAGTGTCGAGTGCAAGCGCGCCCGCGCCGTTGCCCTCGTGCACCGCTCAGACCTCGCCGCGCTCGAAGAGAAGGAGCAGTTGCTCAACGAGTCGATCAAGGTCCGCCGCGAACTCGTCACCGGGCCGGGTGCGCGACCTCAAGACAGCGCGGACCTCGCGCTCTCGTGCTTCAAACTCGCCGAACTCCGGGCCCGCGACAACGACATCCCTTCGGCGATAAGGATGCACAAGCAGGCCCTTGAAGCGCGCAAGAGCGTCGCTGGGGCCGCCCCAACGTGGCAAGCGCGCTACGACCTCATTCGGTCATATGTCCAGCTTGGCAACCTGTCGAGCCGGGGAGCCGGCCCCGATGAACCCATGGATCAGGACAACTTCAACTTTGCCGCCGAGTGCTTCAGCCAAGCGACCGATCACGCCGCCGAGGTCGCCAAGGAGATCGGCACCCGCACCCTCCCAGACCGTGTCCGTCAGGCCCTGATGAACGCCTACACCTCTGAGGCCATTCTGCTCAGCAAGATCGAGAAGTTCGACGAGGCCTCCATCTCTGTCGAGAGCGCGTGGCGCATCGCCACCTCGGTCCAGGCCAAAACGCGGAACGATGCCGCGACCTTTCAAGACCTCGCCGACATCGCGTTTGCGGTGGCAGGCAAGTGCTCAGACCAGACCCAGGGCATCGGCCTCATCAAGAAGTCAAAGGACATCTATGACCTCCTCAAACTCAACGGCCAGCGGCTCGACAGCAAGGCCCTCGAAAACTATCAGCGGGCCGCCGAGTTTCTCGACAGTTCCAGCAAGTGA
>JBQTIJ010000435.1:0-6076 GCA_052388255.1 Phycisphaerales bacterium | reverse complement strand
GGGTGCGGGGGGGGCCGGGCGGCGCCCCCCCGAACGGAGGACCGGAAACGGGGGATGGCGGGCCCTATCAAAACCGCGAATTTTGGTGTTTGTAATCGACGAAACTGTGGGGGCGGGGGCCGGGGGGGTGCAGGGAAGCATGAAAAAAGGCCCGTCCCGCGGATTGGTAGCGGGCCGGGCCTTCGGAGGTTGGGGTGCGGCGGTCGGTTCAGCAGCCGGTGAAGAAGATGGTGATGAACTCGTCAAGGTCGCCGGGTTCGATGAAGCCGTCGTTGTTGAAGTCGCAGCGCGAGCGCTCGAGTTCGTCGTCGCTGAAGTAGGCGGTGATGAACTCGTCAAGGTCGCCGGGTTCGGCGATGCCGTCGCCGTTGAAGTCCGCGGGGCAGCCGGCGGTAGCACAGTCGTCGGGTTGGCCGTCGCCGTTGGCGTCGTTCAAGGGGACGATGGATTGGGCCACAGCGCGCAGGACCCAGTTGGCGGAGAATCCGAAGGAGGGGAGGTCGCCGCTGAAGGGGGCCGCGCCGAGGTTGGCGAGGTCAACAGGGTCTCCCTGGCTTGCGACGAGGAAGCTCCGCCCGGGCGAAGTTGAGTTGTTGGTTGAGTAGTCAAGGTTGGCGGGGAAGCGTTCAGGCAGGTGCTGCACGCGGGCGCCGACGAAGAAGCGCGTGCCGATGGCGCCAAGATTGATGGGGGTGATGGGAACGGTCTTGAGGACGTTGCTCGCGAAGTTGGTGACGGTGGTGGAGGCAGAGCGGAGGAGCACCGCATCGACCGGGTTGCCGTCGCCATCTGGGTCGCTCCACAGGGCGATGTCCACGGGCTGACCGTTCTCGATGGCGCCGAAGGAGAGCTGCACGGCGGTGATGATGGGTCGGCCGGGCGCGACCTCGAAGGAACTGAGCCACACCATGGAGCCGCCGCCATTCAGGCCGGCCCAATCCTCGAGCACGCCGTCATCCCAGGTATACGGGGGGACACTCAGCCCGACAGTTTCGGCATCGTCCGGGATGCCGTTACCGTTGCAATCCATGCTCGTGCCGAGAGCGATGTCGCACTCGTCGGGGACCTCGTTGAAGTTGTAATCGCGGCTGGCCCCCTGGGCGATGTCGGCCGAGTCGTCCTGTCCGTTGCCGTTGCAGTCGTTGGCGGAGAGCTTGACGAGGCGTAGGCCGTAGCGATCAAGTTGGCCTGCGGTGAACTCGCTCGCGCGCCAGGCGGCGTTGAGTTGCAGAAAGCTATTGAAGAGGTTGTAGAAGGACCCGCCGCGCATGACGCGCTTGGAGGTGGGGGTGCCAGCAGCGCTGGCGCGGCCCTCTGTCCACTCCCAGATGTTGCCTCCCTGGTCGAAGGTGCCGTATTCGCTGGGGGAGTTCTCGAACTCGCCGACGACGGTGCGGAAGTAGGGTGGGCCGATGCAGTCGTCATCGAGGGTGACCGTGGTGGATTGCCAGAAGTTGGCGCTGTTGCCGGGGTCAGGGTTCAGCACATCGTTCTGTGGCCGGCCCTCATCAAACCCGGAGAGATCGGCGCGCGTGGGGAAGTCCCAGTATGAGCCGGGAGCCGCGCTGTTCTTGTGATACGCGGCCTTGTACCACTCATCCTCGGTCGGCAGGGCCCAGCGTGCGCCGGGGGTGCGCGTGATGCCCTGGAGTGTGGGGTTGGTGTTGGCACCGTTCAGCGCGTAGGCACCGGTCTCGGTGGTGGCTGGCCCCTGGGGACCGGTGGGCTGGTTGTTGTGCATCCAGTTGGCGAAGCGGCACGCATCGGCCCAGCTCAGGCCGCCGACGGGGCGCTGTGCCCAATCGGGCGGCACGGAGTAGGTGTACGAGCCGGGTGCGCCGGTGCGGATGATGTTGGTGGTCAGGGGCTCGCCGGGCGGGTGGGCGAAGGTGTTGTAGAGGCCGTACGTGTCAGTCGCGGCGACTGCGTTCAAGAAGACCACATACTGGGCTGCCGTGACTTCGTACTTGCCGATCTCGTAGACATAGGCCACCGCGCCGCAGACGCGAGTCTGGCCGAAGCCGGTCTCGTTGCCGAAGGTGCCGACGGCAACGGTCTCGCCCGAGAGTTCGCCAAGGTTCCCGGGTTTGCCGATGCGCACAGTCTCCATGACCACCTGTGCGTGGGCCGCGCCGGCGGCGAGGGCCAACGCAAGGGCAGGAGCGAAACGACTGAGGATGGGGTTCGTCCGCATGGCTGGTTTTTCCTGAGAGGCGTGAGGGATGCGGCCGTGTGAGGCCGTGGGAGCAGAGAGCGAGGCCAGTGCCCGGGTGGGGCGATCAGGCCGCCGGACGGCGGCGGCGGCTTGCGACGAATGCGCCGAGCCCGAGGACCGCGGCGGCGGAAGGAGAGGGGACCACGGCGAGGCGGAAGCCGACATAGTCCTGGCCGTTGCCACCAGAGGGGAGCGAGCTGCGCGAGCCAGACTGGAGGCCAGCGGCATTCTCGAACCAGCTCCCGCCGCGGGCGAAGCGGTTGTTGCCCGTGGCCGGGCGGGCCTCGGTCCATTCGCGGACATTGCCGCTCTGGTCAAAGGTGCCGTACGGGCTCGCGGAGTTGGCGAACTGGCCGGTGATGGTGGTGAAGAACGTGCCGTCGATGGGGGTGGCGGGGTTGGGGCCGTAGTTGGCGTTGTTGCCTGCAGGATCGGCGAGCACCTTGCCCGGCTGTGTGTTGGTGCCGGTGGCGTAGAGCCAGTAGTTGCCGGTGTTGCCGTCGTTGCGGTGATAGGCGGACTTGTACCACTCGTCCTCACTGGGGAGGACGAAGGTGGCGGCGGCTGAGCGGGCGATGGTGCTCAGCGACGAATCCGCGATGCCGTTGAGGGTGTAAGAGCCCGTCTCGGTGGTGCCAGTCCCCTGGGGGCCGGTGGGTTGGCCGTTGTGCATCCAGTTGGCAAAGCGGGCTGCATCCCCCCAACTTACGAAGTTCACGGGCCGGTTCTCGTACCCCGCCACGACGGTGTACGTGAACGCGCCGGTCGAGCCGTTGCGGATGATCCGGCACCCCTTGGCCGCGCTTGCCATGGATGGGTTGTAGAGGTTGAAGGTGTCGGTCGCGGCCACGGCGTTCAGGAACGCGGCGTAGTGCGTCGCCGAGACTTCACTCACGGACATCTGATAGCCGTAGTTCACACTGCCGAAGCCCGAAGCATCGGCGGCGTTCCCGAGGTTCCCGATGGGGACCGTCGGGATCACCACGTCAGCGGCGGCAATGCGGGCGAGGGCGGACGACACAAAAAGGACTCCAAGGGCGGCGCGACGGTGCATCTCTCTCTCCTCTCGGGCGGTCCGGCTGAAGCGCAGCCGGTACGAAGCGCGCGGTCGAGCATTCGGCCACGCTTGGGATAACCCTACCCGATCTGATCGGCTTGGCAAGAAAAATGTCTAAACATTTTGTTTGACAGTCCGGCGATCGTCGGGTAGTATTTGGTTAGGATATGACCCCCCCCGTGGGACAACCCGTAGAGGTAGAGCCCCGCATGGTGCCTCTTGAGGACCTTGGGCCGGTCTCACTGCGCGAACTGCGGCGGTCCTTGCGGGAACTTCTTGGGACGATGGGGCCGTGGCGGCGTGCTGTGGAAGTAGCGGAGCGGCTGCGAGTGGATCGCTCGCTCGCGTGGAAGGTCTGGCGTGTGGCCCAGGGGCCGGATGAGTTGCCCTCCCCCAAGCATGTGCCGGGGCGGGCGGCGATGGAGACCTTTCTGACAGCCGCGGCGGGGGCGGGTGCGCCGATGGCGTCACTCGACGGAGCGCGGCAGGCCCATGCGCGGCTGGAGGAGGTCTTCCGCAAACACGCGGGTGATCGGGCCTCGGCGGAGATCATGCTGGGACGGTTCACGGACGAGGGGCGGTCGCGACTGGAGATGCAGTTGCGGCGCGACGCCTTTCGGGCGAGCAGCCACTTTCTGGGCGTGCGGGCCCGGGTGCGGCACCAGATGGACGTGGTCTCACCTTCGCCGGGGGCCTTCATGCCACGGGTGGCGCGGATGCGCGGGTATTACGGAATGCAGCGGACGCGGACGGACGCGCGCTGGGTGATCTCGAGCAGTTATGTGGTGCAGACGGGGGGCCCCGCCCAGAACTACCGGCGTGAGGCGCTCGACCCGGGCGCGAGTGCGGATGGCGCGCCGCTGGCGCGGCGCTTCTGCTCACCGGCGGACCCGCCGCTGGTGCGGGTGCGGAGCGCCGGGCACACGTTTGTCGACGAACTCGGCCCGGCGCCGATGGGGGAAGCGGGCTCGACGGATGTGGTGACGGCGGAGGTGATCTCTGAAGTGCCGCTCGACCGGGTGGACCATGACGCGGTGGCGGTGAACCTGCGAACACCGTGCGAGCGGCTCTGCTATGAACTGGTGGTCCATCGTTCGATCGCGGAGCGCGAGACGCCGACGCTGAGCATCTTCACCCTGCTGAACAGTTCCGGCGGCCAGGGCGCGCCCGACCCGCGTGATGAGGTCCCGATCCTTGAGAAGATGCGGGCCCTCGGGACGGCCGACCAGGCCCTCCCGGCGGTTGATGTGCCGCGGCATCGGGAGGTCACGGCGTGGATGTACGAGCGGACGGGGATCGACCCGCGGGAGTATTTGGTGTACCGATTTGAGATGCGGTTCCCGCCGATACCGATCATGGTGTGGGCGCGGTATGCACTCGGTTGAGCGGCCGGGGGTACGGCCGGGTGGCGGGAAGGCCAGCAACGACACGACCCCGGGTTTGGGCCGGGGTCGTGCGGGGGTGCGGGAGGATGGAGGGTGGGCCGAGGGACGGGCCCGCGTTCAGCAACCTTCGAAGAATGCGGTGATGAACTCATCGAGGTCACCGGGTTCGATGATGCCGTCGTTGTTGAAGTCGATGTTGCACGCTTCAGCCCCGAGGCCGTTGAAGACGATCACGACGGCGTTGTGAAGATAGACGACATTCCAGAAGTCGCTGGTGGAGACGGCGGAGAAAGTGCCGGTGCGGGAGTTGGTGCCGTTGGTGGTCAGGATGGTGAAGGCCTGGCCGGCGGGCGGGACGTAGCCGTTCTCGCGGCCGATGGTAATGGTGCCGCCCATAACGCCGGTGCCGAGCACGGTCACAAGGTCGTTCTGGTCACCGCTCATGGTGCCGCCGACCATGACGGAGAGGTTGCCGCTTGGGCCCTGGGTGTAGTTGCCCTCGATGATGAGTGTGCCGGTCTGATCCGCCCCGCCGAAGGTGCCGGGGTTGAGGGTGCCGCTGGTGTTGTTGACGGTGGCGATGACCCGGCCATTGCCACCGAGGGTGCCGCCGGTGAGGTTGTAGGTGCGGCTGGTGACATCGATGATGCCATCGGCAGTCACGAGGCCGCCGGTCTGGGGCCATGCGCCATTGCTGAGGCGAAGTGTGCCGCCGGCATCGCACTGGACGATGCCGGAGGTGGTGAAGCCATCGGTGATGGTGAGGGTCGCGCTGCTGGTGCGCTGGAGGAGGCCGGCGTTGGAGAAGCCGCCCGCGCTCGGATCGATGGTGAACCCGCCGGTCTGGTCGGCGATGATGGCGCCCTCGTTGGTCAAGGCCATGCCGTTGGTGCCAAGTTGCATGGATCCACGGATGGTGTGGCCGGAGGCGTTGGTGAGCCGTGCGGTGCCGCCCTGTGCGTAGATGCGGTTGGCCGAAGTGTTGGAGGAGGTGATCTGCCCGGTGCCGGAGATGGTGGTGTTTCCCTGGATCTGCAGGTCGGAGGCGTTGCCTACGGAGTTCAAGCGGTACGTACCGAAGTTGTTGAAGGTCGTGGTAATGAACGCGGCGTTGTTGTCAGATTGGGTGATGGTGGCGAAGTTGCTGACGTTCTCGAGGGCCGCGCCGCCGAGGATGAGAACAGTGCCCGGGCCCGTAATGAAGCCGCCGATGGTGCGCGATGCGCCGGTGAGTTGAACCACGCCGCCGGTCGCCGAGTCGATGGTGCCGCCGGCGTTGGTGACGACGGTGCTGCCCGTGATGGTGAGGGTGCCGGTGGAGCCGGCGCGAAGGGTGGCGGTGTTGATCATGCCCGCGTTGTTCATGTCGATGGTGAGCCCGCCACTGAGATCGGCGAGGACGAGGCCGTTGTTGGTCAT
>JBQTIJ010000434.1:0-4540 GCA_052388255.1 Phycisphaerales bacterium | reverse complement strand
AGCGCGTTCAGCATGGCTGAGCAGACATTCGTGGACGGTCGGCTGCTCTTTTCGCGCGACCGTGATGCGGCCCTGCGGACCATCAACGCCATGGAACGGGCCCGCATCATCCAGAAGATCCTCAGCGACAAGAAGGCCCGCCCGGAGGCCGACGCCGAGAAGAAGCCCGACGCCGCGCCCCCTGCCGGCGGGCCTGAAGGACGGCCCCGGCGCCGCCCGCCGCAGACGCTTCTTGAGAAGATGCTCGCTGATGCCGACAGCTTCCGGCGTGAACAGTTCCTGAGGTATCTCGAGCGCGGGATCGATCCTACCTCGGCCCGCAGCGGTGTGTGCGGGTGCGATTGAGGCCGCGCGGATCCGCTCGGGGTCGCGTCGCCGGGCTCCCGGTCCGCCAACGATCACTCCGCCATGAATAGACAAGACCAGTTGGCTGAGTCCCTCCTCTCGACCAAAGCGCTGCTGGGGCGCTATATCGCCGGGTTCACCGAGGTGACGCACGTCCGCGCCGTCCCCGGGCTGCCCAACCATGTCGCGTGGTCGCTGGGGCACCTTGCCATCACGATGTATCGCGCAGGGGCGGTGATGCGGGCCGCCGCGGCCCCGGGGTCGGCCATCAACCCTGCTCCCTTCCCGGCGGGGACTTTTGTCAGCGGCGACGGCACGCGCGGCAGCCGGGATAAGGGCGTCTTCGACACCGAGGCGGTCTCCTTCGGCAGCACGCCCGAGGAACGGCACGACCGCTACCCGACGCTGGCCCGGTGCACGGAGATCTTCAACACGTCCTGCGACGACCTCGCGGCGACGATCCGGGCTCTGCCGGAATCAGCCCTTGACGCGCCGGTACGCTGGGGTCAGGCGGAGATGCCGCTCTGGGCTTTGTGTGCGCGGATGGTCTTCCACAACGGGTTCCACACTGGACAGGTCGCCGACACGCGCCGTGCCCTTGGGATGAAATCGGTCTTCAGTTGATGGTCGGGGCGGGGCCGGTGGTCGCAGCGCTGGACGACTGCGCGAGGATCGCCGTCGCGGGCTGCGCCAGGGGTGGGGCCGGCGGGCGCATGCCAAGGACCTCTTCGATCGCGTCGGCCGCGTTGTGCGCGGCCCTGTGGCCGTCGAAGCGGGCGCAGATGCGGGCGAGTTCGCGCCGCATATCGTCGGCGAAGCCGGGCTGGCGCATCATGCGATAGATCCCCACGGCAAGGGCCTGACCATCGCCAAAGTGCGGGATGAGTTCCGGCACGACGCGCTTGCCCGCGATCAGGTTGGGCAGGGTGAAGAGGGGCGTGCTGACGATCCACTTGCCCACGAGGTAATAGACAAGTTTGTCGGGGCGATAGAACGTGACCATCGGCTTGGTCTGCCGGGCCACATGGAGCGTGACCGTGCCGCTCTTGACGATGGCAAAGTCGCACCAGCGCACCACGGCGTCGGTGTCGCCGGCGACCACGCTCAGCCCCGCGGGCCAGCCGCCGAGTCTCTCGGCCCGGCGGCGGAGCTGGTGCTCGATCTCGGGTCGGGTGACGGCGAGCGCGCCCCGGGCCCTGGGGAAGTCCTGCGTGATGCGGCGGAAGGCATCGAGCAGTGCGGGGAGCGTGCCCTTGAGTTCCTTGGGGCGCGAGCCGGGCATCATCGCAATGCACGGGGCCACGCCCGGCCCTTCCGTGACCACGGGCAGCCGCTCGCGCAGCGTGTTCAGGCGAGCATCCACCGCGGAGAGATCCACCGGTTCATCAAAGAGCGGGTGGCCGATGAATCGGGCCGGGACGCTCCGCGAAAGGAACCACTGCTCCTCAAAGGGGAGCAGGCAGAGCACAAGGTCGGTCAAGCGGCGCAGTTTGCCGATGCGCCACGGCCCCCAGGCCCACATCTGCGGCGCGACCAGATGCACCACGCGCACGCCCCGGGCCTTGGTGAGGGCACAGATGGGGAAGTTCGCGGCCGGTGAATCGACGGGCACATGCACGGTGACGCGGTTGTCCTCGAGCCACTCGTCCACGCGGCGGTTGATCTTGCCGTGCTCGATGATCTTCTGGAAACCGGGCACGCCCATGACGGCGTCGTCACCCGTGCGCTCGATGATCGTGGCCCCGGCCCGCTCCATCCTCGGCCCGCCCCAGGCGTAGATGGTCAGGTTCGGGTGCCGCCGCTTGAGCTCAGCGATCACGTGCGCGGCGTGGTCATCACCGCTCGGCTCAAAGGCCGTGAAGAGCAGCGTGGGGGCACTGCGCGTGGTCCGGGTTGGCGGTGCGCTCGGCACGCAGGGAGGGTAGACGATGGCCCTTGCGGCCCGGTCGGATCAAGGACCGATCAGAACGGAATGTCCTTCTCGTCCATCTCCGGCGCGGCATCCATATGCGCCGCGGCAGGGGCCGAAGGACGCGTCGAGCGCGTCTGCACCTGGGGTGCGCCGGATTCGTCACCCGCCGAGGGGCCGGGGCCGCTCTGGCCGGAGCGCGGGCCATCCACAAACCGGAACTCCTCGACCACGACCTTGAGCTTCGAGCGGTTGGAGCCGTCGTTCTTGTCCTTCCAAGTGTCGAGCTTCAGCCGGCCCTGGACAAAGACCGCGCGGCCCTTGGTCAGGTACTGCTTCATCACCTCGGCCTGCTTGCCCCACGCTTCGCAGTCGACGAAGGTCACTTCTTCCTTCTTTTCGCCTGTGGGCGAAGTCCATGACCGGTTGGTCGCGATGCCGAAGGTGGCGACAGCAGTCTGCGAAGGGGTGTACTTGAGCTCGATGTCGCGGGTGAGGTTGCCGAGGAGAATGACTTGATTGAAACTGCCAGCCATACGCAAGCTCCTTGTCGGCACGCGCTGATTGGCGCGCCGTGTAATGGGGAAACCTCGAACGTCAGGAGCATCCTATCAGATACCTATCGGTGAGGCAAGGGCAAAACTCACCGGAGGAAAGAAAACGGCCCGGGCGGGGAGTTCCCGTCCGGGCCGATTGTTTTCAATGTCCTTGTGGCCGGGCCTGATCAGACAGCCGCGGGCTCGCCGGTGGGGACGGGAACCGGCGTGCTGGGGATGGCGGCCTTGAGGTTCGCCTCGATGGTGAGGTCGATCTGGCCGTCGGCGTTCTGCATCTCCTCAAGGGAGAGGTGGTCGGCCTTGACGGTGAGCTGCCGGAGCACGGTCTCCGACAGGTTGAATGCCCGCTCGATCTCGCCGAGCTTGTCGGTCGGGGCGGAGAAGTAGCAGAGGATGTACATGCCGCGCTTCTGCTTCTTGATGGGGTACGCGAACTGACGGTCGCCCCACTTCTTGAGGGCGATGATCGTGCCGCCGTGCTTGGTGAAGATCTCCTTCACGTGGCCGACGGAGCCGGCGAGGTCGGCCGCGGCGGACTGGCCGAGGATGATCATGGATTCGTAGTTGCAGGTCGGAACGGTGCGCATGGTCTTTTCCTTGTCGTTGTTCGTACAGCGTCGTGGGTGGTGCGGGTTCTGGTTCAGGGTTTGCAGAGGGCAGCAGGAGAAACTCAGGCTGCGACGGGAATCAGTCGGGAGCAGGGCGAAGAGGCGGGGCCCATGGGCGGCGCTGCCGGGGGTTGGGGTGATGCGGGCGCCGAGCCCGATGGAGAAGGTGTTGAAGGTGCGCTGCCCAAGCGCGAGGGCGGGTCGATGGGCTTTTTCGGCGTGGTGGGGGGCTCTCGCGGAGGCGCGTTGAAGGCGTTCATGGCGGCGGTGGTGCCGCGGGTGATGAAGGTCTCGACCGCGCGGACGGTGAGGTCGAGCGCGGGGGCGAGGCGAACGAGTTCATCATCGCTGAAGCGGCCGAGGACCCAATCGGCCGGATCGGAGTAGTGGGGGGGCTTGGGGTCAACCCCGATGCGCAGTCGCGGGAACTCGGATGTTCCGAGAGCGCGAATGACATCGGTCAGACCATTGTGGTTGCCGTCGGAGCCCTTCTCGCGGATGCGGATGGACCCGAGGGGGAGGTTGTAGTCGTCGACGATGACAAGGAGGTCGCTGGCGGCCGCGGCTTTGTGGAAGTTGAGCACCTCGGCAACGGGCCCGCCGGAGCGGTTCATGTAGTTGAGGGGCTTGAGGAAGAGGGCCTTCTCGCCACCCACCTCCGACTCGAAGACGATCGCCCCATGCTTCGATCGCGGGAGCGCGCCGGGCGCGAAGCGACGGGCGGCGCGATCGAGGGCCATGAAGCCCGCGTTGTGGCGCGTCCGTTCGTATTCGCTTCCCGGGTTGCCGAGTCCGACGATGAGCTTCATGGGGGGTGGATCGATACGAGGCGGTGAGTGGACTGGAGTAAGGGTGGGTCGAGCGTCGCAGAGCCGACGAGGGATTACTTCTTGGGCGCGGCCTTGGCGTCCTTGGCCGGAGCAGCACCGGCCTTGGCGCCCGCGGCGGGCTTGGCGCCGGCAGCGCCGCCCTTGCCATCGCCGGCAGCAGCGGCCTTCTCGGCCCGCTCCTTCTCGCCGATGACTTCGGGCGAAACGGCCTCGGTCGCGACGGCCACGGCCTCGGCAACGACCTCTTCCTTCTGCTCAACGATCTGGGCCACGATGGAGTGGGGATCGGTG
>JBQTIJ010000433.1:0-1841 GCA_052388255.1 Phycisphaerales bacterium | reverse complement strand
GCGGGGTCACGACTGGGGTCGTGGGGGGGGAGTTGGGCTGCGCGGCGGAGGCCGGCGGTGCGGTCGCGGATGCGGGGGGAGTCGAAGCGGGCGAGGGGGGGAGAGGGGAAGTCCTCGACCGAGTCGGGGGCGCTGACGACGGTGTAGCCGACGCGTTCGCCGGGTCCGAGGCGCTGGAGGACGACATCATCGCCGTTTGAGTGGTAGAGGGTGCCGGTGTCGTCGAAGGCGATGCTGAGGGGGCGCCAGAGGGAGAAGAGGGTGACGTGGCGTTCGGCCCGCGCTCTGCGGATGGAGACGTGCTGGATGATGCGCTGGCGGCCGGGGGTGGCACCCATGAGGGCGAAGGGCTTGTCCTTCTCGACGGTGTCGCTGGGGAGGGTCTGGTTGTACCGATCGTGCTTGGCCCGGGCCCGCCAGGTGCCGCGGGCGGAGTCGTATTCATCAAGGACCGCGCCGCGGAGGTAGAGGGGTTCGGCGCGATCGGCGATGAGGCGGCCGCTCTCGTCGCTGAGGACGACGTCCATGACGGGCTCGGTGGAGATGGAGATGCCGCCGGCCTGGCCGAGGGTGATGTTGTCGCGGAACCCGGTCTCTGCCCCGCGCCGCAGGCCCCATGAGCCGCCATGCTCGGTGAGGGTGCGGGGCGTGAAGATGAAGCCGACGACACCGAGGAAGAGCGAGGCGAGCAGAGCGAAGGCCGTGGTCGCGACAAAGTCACGCCGGGCCCGGGGCGTGGCCATGAGCACGGTCGAGAGGGGGACGGGGCCGGGCTGGCCAGCGTGGGCCCGCTCGACGGTGCGCTGCACGCCCGCGTAGAGCTGATACAGGACCACGGTGATGATGCAGAGGGGTGTAAAGAGGATGAGGAACGCGCCGGTGAGGAGCGAGTTGCTGGTGAGGACGGCACCGATGACGACGAACATGGAGAGGCCGACAAGCTGGGCCTCATCGCGGGCCCGGCCACGATCGAACATCTTGATGAGGAGGATGAAGACGAGGAAGTCGGTGAGATCGGAGATGACGGAGTTGTCCGCGCTGCGGACGGAGATGACCTGCAGGAAAACATTGCCGGTTGCGGCAAGGACCATGAGGTTGATCGCAAAGCGCGGCAGAGTCCGCAGCAGCCCGGCGCGGGACATGAAGGCGGAGCCGATCGCCGCGGCGAGGGCGGCAAGGGCAAGGAGCGGCTTGTTGTCGGCGGCGGCGTAGCAGAAGGTGGCGAGGAGTGCGCAGGCGAGCGTGCAGCGGAGGAGGAGGCGCGGGTTCATGGGCGCCCCCCCGGGGTGTGGCCGACTGCCTCAACGCGGGGCAGGGCGACGGGGGTGACGATGACGATGGTGCGAGCCGCGCCGGGCGGAGGGGCGGAGCGGCTCGGACTGGCGGGCGTTTCGGAGAAGGAGGGGAGGAGGGCGAGGGCGTCAAGGATGGCGATGAGGCGGCCCGGGCCTGTGCCGGGGGGGATGAACTGGCCGGACTGGGCGATGTACAACCCGAGGCGATGGCGCTGTGAGGATCGGCCGGAGACGGGGGCCAGCGCGGCGTGGGCGATGCCCGCGGCCTGGCTGATCGCGAGCTCATACGCCGGTTCATCGGGCGCGCCGGAGAGGTCGAGGACGATGACGGCGGTGGGCGTTGCGCCCGCGGCGTTCTGGCGCACGAGGAGATCGTGGTGGTTCTGGCCGGCGCGGCGGGCGGAGGCGCGCCAGGCGATCTGCCTTGGCGTATCGCCCGGGGAGTACTCGCGGAGGGAGAGGAACTCATCGCCGAGGCCGGGCGTCTGCACGCGCGAGGCACGCTCATGGCGGACGGACCGGGCGGAGAGCTCGCGCAGGAGCGAC
>JBQTIJ010000432.1:0-12775 GCA_052388255.1 Phycisphaerales bacterium | reverse complement strand
CCAAACGGCCCGGGGGAACGTATCTTGAGCGTCGCGAACCGTTCCGCCGCCTTGGGGCGGATGGGGGCGGGGATCGATCCCTAAAGGGGCGCTCGTGGACGCAGAACGGATGAAACGAGTGGCGGCGCTGGCCAAGGAAGCGGCGGGTGTGCCGTCGAGCACGCGGCGCGCCTTCCTTCTTGACCGTTCAAGCGGCGATACGGACCTTGCGGATTCCGTACTGGAGGTCCTGGCCGCGCAGGACTCGGCAACCCTGACCGGGGAGCCGATGGGTACGGCGGAGTCTGGGGTGATCGCGGGCGGAGCGAGCGGGCTCTTTGAGGAGTCGCCAGCGCCCGCCCGAGGCAACGGGCCGCCCGAGGGCATGGCCGGGGGCGCGCTCCCGCGGCCCGGGCTGCCGACGACGCTGCGGCTGGGGCGGTACACGATTCTCGACCTCCTTGGCGAAGGGGGGATGGGGGCGGTCTACTTGGCTCAGCAGGAGAGCCCGCGCCGAACGGTGGCGCTGAAGGTGATCCGGGCAGGTCTGCTGACGGCCCGGATGCTCAAGCGATTCGAGCATGAATCGGAGGTGCTGGGCCGACTGCAGCATCCGGGGATTGCGCAGATCTATGAAGCGGCAACGGCGCGGACGAACGGGCAGGAGCAGCCGTACTTCGCGATGGAACTGGTTCGGGGCGAGGCGTTGACGGCCCACGCGGCCTCGCGCGGTCTGGGTGTGCGCGAGAAGCTCGCACTGTTCATGCTGGTCTGCGACGCTGTTCACCATGCGCACCAGAAGGGCGTGATCCACCGGGACCTGAAGCCCGCGAACATCCTGGTGGATCAATCCGGGCAGCCCAAGATCCTCGACTTTGGCGTGGCACGGGCCGCGACGGGTGACCAGCCGGGCGCGACGCTGCGGACCGAGGCGGGGGCCCTGATCGGCACGATTCCGTACATGAGCCCGGAGCAGATCTCGGGCGATCCGAACGACCTTGATACGCGGTCGGATGTCTACACCCTTGGGGTGATCCTCTATGAGATGCTCACCGGCGGGCTGCCCCATCGGGTGAGTGACAAGACGATTCCCGAGGCGGTGCGGATCATCGGCGAAGACGAGCCCGCGCCCCTGTCGGTGAGCGATCGCTCCCTGCGGGGGGACGTGCAGACGATCGTGGGCAAGGCGCTCGAGAAGGACAAGACGCGGCGCTATCAGTCGGCCTCGGACCTTGCGGCCGACCTTGGTCGATACCTGCGCGATGAGCCCATCCTCGCCCGCCAGCCGAGCACGTTCTATTTGTGGGGTCGGTTTGCGAAGCGGAACAAGGCGCTCGTCGGGGGCGTGGCGGCGACGATCGGAGTTCTTGCGGCGGGCGTGGTGGCGAGCAGTGTGCTGGCCATCCGGGCGACGCGGGCTGAGGAGGGTGCCCTGCGCGAAGCGGCGAACGCGAAGGCGGTGAGCGGCTTTGTGACCGGGATGTTCGAGGCCATCGATCCGGAAACGGGCAAGGACCGTGACATCACGGTGCGCGAGGTGCTGGCGGCGGCCGCGCTCGATGCCGAGACTCTGGCGGTGGAGCGGCCGGAGGTCGGCGGGCGAGTGCTGATCACGCTGGCGACGACCTTCAAGAGCATCGGGCGTCTCGACGAGGCGGAGGAGAAAGCGCGCGGCGCGGTGGACGCGCTGCGGCGGCGCTATGGCGACGCGGATGCGGACGTCATCTCCGCGGAGTTGAACCTCGCGGGGATTCTCTCTGAGCGGAGCAAGGCCAAGGAGGCGACAGCGCTCGCCGAGAGCGTGCTGCGGCGGCTGGAGGGGCCACTGGGGGCCGCTCGCCCGCGCGACCGGGCGATCGCTCGGGCGGTGCTGGGGCGGGTGTTGCTTGAGCAGGGCAACAGCAACGAGGGCGAGCCCACGCTGGCGCGGGCCGTGGATGAACTGCGCACCTCGGCTGATCCAAAGGACCCGCGCCATCAGCGAGAGTTTCTGACCCATCTTGACAACTGGGGCTCGGCCCTGACCGCGCGGGGCGCGCTCAAGGACGCCGAGGTGGTGCTCCGCGAAGTGCGCGACCTGCGGACCAAGGCCTTCGGGGCGGAACACCCAAGCACCGCGTACTCCATGGTCAGTCTGGCGAACGTGCTGCAGAAGCAGGGCCAGAACGACGAGGCCTTTGAACTGCTCAGCGATGCACTCCGCATCCGGCGGGCACGGCTTGAGCCCACCCACCCGAGTGTCCTCATCACCCTCAGCAACCTTGCCGTGGCGTACATCGGGGCTGGCCGACAGGCCGAAGCGCTCCCGCTGCTCAAGGAAGCCGCGGAGGGATCGGTCAAGACCCTTGGCGAGGGCAACCGCAAGACGCTCGTCGTCCTGGGGATCCTTGGCTATTGCCTCGAAGACCTCGGACATCTTGACGAGGCGGAGGCCACGTATGAACGGGTGATTGCGCAGCGCGAGAAGGCCGGGCAGATGGCCGACCCCGAGACCTGGGGCACCATGAACAACCTGGCGATGCTGCTGAACAAGCGCGGGAAGACGGCGGCTGCGGCGGCGAAGTTTGAGGAGATCCTGGCTCTTCAGATGCGCGCGGTGCCGGAGGACCACTTCTATATTGCGATCTTCCGCAGCAACTACGCGGAGGTGCTGACGACTCTCGCCCGATACGGCGAGGCGGAGACCGCGCTGCAGAAGGCCATCCCGGTGCTCGAGAAGACGTTCAAGTCGCCCGGGCATGCGCGGGTGCAGCAGGCAGTGAAGCGGATGGTCGCGCTCTATGAGGCGTGGAGGAAGCCGGCCGAAGCCGCGACCTGGCGGGCGAAGATCGCACCCTGAGGATCGCGCTGCGCCCTTCAGGCCGGGCAGATCGATGCGATTGTCACGTCGTCATCGAGCGTGGTCACGCCGGTGAAGTGGCGGATGGCCTCGAAGATCCGCTCAACGTCATCCGCCGCGGAGCTTGAAGCGGCGAGCGCCCGGATGAGGCGCTCGCGTCCGAAGAACTCGGCCCGGGCGTTGCGCTCCTCGATGGCGCCATCGCTGTAGACGATGATGCGCTCGCCCGCTTCCAGCGCAAAGCGGGTCACGGGGTACAGGGCCTCTGCATCGATGCCCACGGGGATCGACTTGGCCGCGCCGCCGGCCCGGGGTGCGCCCGCGGCGGACCTTACAAACCAGTGCCCGTGACCGGCATCGACACAATCGACCATGCCGCCCGGGCCGATCACCCCCAGCCAGAGCGAGGCGAAGCGGCCGCCCGTCTCGCGCCCGGAGAGGTACCGGTTCAAGGAAGAGACGGCCATGGCGGCGTCACCCGTGGAGGTCAGCACGGCGTGCAGGTGGGCTTGAGCGCCGGCCATGATCATGGCCGAGCCTGCGCCGTGCCCGGCGACATCGCCGATCACTACCGCTACGCGGCCGTCCGGCAGGGGCACGACATCGAAGAGGTCACCCGCCACGTACATCCCGGGGGCCATGCGCATCGCGTACTGCACCGGCCCCACCGTTCCGCGGATCGGCGGCATGATGAACTGCTGCGCTTCCCGTGCTGCCGTCAGTTCCGCCGCCATCTCGCGCTGGCGGGCGTCGAGCTCCGCCCGCTTCAGGTTCGCGAGCGCGAGACCGCAGGCCCGCGCCAGGGCCTCGCAGAATGCGGGCGAATCCGGCTGCAGCGCGGGCTCATCGCCCCGGGCATCAAGATAGAGAAACGCGGCCACCGCGTCGCCAAGGTGGATCGGCGCGCAGATCGCGGCGTGGATGCCAAGGTCGGCGATCGACTGGCCCGTGGAGCTGCGCGTCTCAAGATCGGCAAGCCCGGCCACGTTCCCCTCCGCCGCGGCGTTCACGAGCGAGCGGCTGAAGGAGGGCGAGGCCGTTTGATCGCCGAACCCCTCGGAGGTGATGACGGAGACGTGGCCTTCAAGGTCGCTGGGGCGGAGGACCGCGCCGCGCGAGTAGCCGCAGGCCTGCAGGGCCGAGGCAAGCACGGCCTGGGCCACGGCCGTTTCTTCGGTGTGCTTGGCAAGGCGGGCGATGCAATCGGTCAGCAGACTCAGCCGTCGGCTGGCGAGGGTGGCGCCGCTCTCGCGATATCTGTCCACCCGGGCTGCGCGGCGGTCGTCGATGGTCGCGGCCGAGCGCGGCTGTGCCCCGCCACCGAGGCCCACCCGGAAGGTCCACGGGCCGATCCGCAGCAGGTCGCCGGGGCCGATCGGGGTCGGCGACTCGGCCGAGACCGCGACGCCGTTGACAAACGTCCCTTCCTTGCTGTGCTGATCGAGGATGAACCAGCCGTTGCGCTTGTGCGTCAAGAGCGCGTGCCGGCGCGAGACACGGTCGTTCAGCAGGCAGACGGTCGACTCGACCAATCGGCCGACGGTCGCCGGTTCACCGGCGGGCAGCACGAAGGGGCCTGCCTGCGGGCCCGCGAGCGTGTGCAGTGAGAGTGGCAGGGACTCCGCCGAGGGACGGGTTGTGTGGCTCTCGGGCATTCAGTGCTCGTTCAGGCATGACGGGTGCGGCTGACGGCCCACATGGCGATCAGTAGCCCGAAGAAACACAACAGCGAACTCAGCACAAACGCCGCCCCAGGAAGGTCAAACGGTGGCGTCGGGCCGATGAAGCGTGCCAGCACGGAGCCGCCGATGATGGGCCCCGCGATCCCTGCGAGACTCTGAAGACTCGTCAGCGCGCCCTGCACCGACCCCTGCTCCGTCGGTCCCACGGTCCGCGTGATGAGCGACATGCACGCGGGCTGACTGATGCCCCCGATCGAGCCCACCGCAAGGATCGCGTAGATCATCCACCCCTCCGGCGCGAGCGCGTACCCGAGGTACGACAGCACGCCGATCGCGATCCCCACCACCAGCGCCCGCGGCTCTCCGAGGGCCGGGATGATGCGCCGCGCGAGCCCCCCCTGGACGATGGCCGCGGCGATGCCGACGACGCACAGCGAGAGCCCGACGTGCCAGGTGTCCCAGCCGTAACGGTGAGAGGTGTACAACGCCCAGGTGGCGTGCAGAATGAACTGGGCAAGGTTCAGCAGAAAGAGCGAGCCCGCCATCGCGAAGACAAACGGGTAGCGTGTGAGCGACGCATACGCCCCGATGGGGTTGGCCCGGCTCAGGCGGATCGGCGCTCGCCGTTCCCGCGGCAACGACTCGGGGAGTACGAACACCCCCCACAGCGCGTTGAGGATCGAGATTCCGCCTGCGACATAGAACGGCAGGCGCACGTCATACTGCCCGAGCAGCCCGCCGAGCGCGGGGCCGAGGACAAAGCCGATGCCGAAGGCGGCGCCGATCATGCCGAAAGCCGCGGCTCGTTTTTCCGGCGGCGTGATGTCCGCGACGTAGGCGCTTGCCACGGTGAAACTTGCGCCCGTCACACCGTTGATGGCCCGGGTGATAAACAGGACCGCGATGTTGGGCGAGAGGGCCTGGGCGAAGAAATCGAAGCCCGAGCCGAGCATCGCCAGCAGGATGACCGGCCGACGGCCGAAGCGATCCGAAAGCACACCGAGGATCGGCGCGCACAGGAATGACATGAAGTACCACGTCGCCATGAGCGACCCGACAATCGGCGCGGCCTCGTCCTTGGTGCCCCCTGCCCCACCGTGCAGCAGCGACTCGACCAGCTTCGGCCCCACCGGGATCAGCAGTCCAAACCCCAGCACATCCAGCGCGAGCGAAACAAAGATGTAGCGCAGCGCGGCCTTCCGCCGCGGATCAGCGGAGAGGGCGGCAGGTGCGCCTGGTGAAACCTCAGGAGCGGCGGGGGTGAGATCGGCAGACATGGCGCGGGTGCGAACGGGGCCCGATGACGGACAGGGACGGATGGTAGCGGATGGGGCAGGTGTGACTGATTGGAGGAGGAGCCGCATAACTTTGAGAGCCGCGGCAGCCGCGGCCGACGGAGAACACCCATGCACGACCCTTCGAGAGTCTCAACCGGCCCCACCTCGCCCGCCATCCCCCCCACCGCTGCCACCCCGCGCCCGGGGAAGGCGGCCCTCATCGTCGGCTGGCTGCTCACGGTGCTCCCGGCCCTGCTGCTCCTCGTGAGCGGCGCGATGAAGATCATCCAGCCACCCGGCTTCGCCGACGCCTTCGGCGTACTCGGCTACCCCATCCGAACCGCGGTCCCCATCGGCATCGTGGAGATCGTCTGCACGCTGCTCTATCTCATCCCGCGAACAAGCGTGCTCGGGGCCATGCTGCTGCTCGCGTATCTCGGCGGCGCGGTCGCTACCCATGTCCGCGTGGAGGACCAGTTCGTGACGCCGATTATCCTGGGCGTGGTGCTGTGGCTGGGGCTCTATCTTCGGGAGCCGAGGTTGCGGAGGTTGGTGTCGGGGAGGGGGTGAGGGGCCTGCGCGTCGCGTCTGACTCGCCCCGCCCGACCGACTGCCGGGTGTAGATGGCGAAGCGGGCTGGATACTGACGCGACGGGCCCACGGGTGGCTAAATCATCGGACCCCGGCGTTCCTTTCACATCCGGCTGAACCAGCCGATAATCCGCGACTCCGCTGGCGAATCGGACCGTGTGTGGCAATATGCCGTACATTGTGATATAGTACGACGATCGCTGAAAAGGGACTGAACTCATGAGTGCCCTCCCTCACCCCCAGTCCGCCCGGCTCGACTTCCGAGTCTCCCCCGAGCACAAGTCGCTCATCGAGCGTGCGGCCCGTGTTCAGGGCCAGACGGTCTCAAGCTTTGCCATTGCAACGCTGCTCAAGGCCGCGGAGGAGACGATCCAGAGCGAGACCTCGCGGACGCTCTCTGCGCGTGACTCGCTGGCGTTTCTCGCGATGCTCACCGCGCCCGCCGGACCGAACGCCGCGCTGAAGGCGGCCGCCAAGCGCTACAAGGCGCGTCGTGGGCGCTGAGTCCATCGACTGGTTGATCGAGGAACTCGCCCCCGATCACGATCGGAGCGCGTTCTCGTGCGGCCACGAATCGCTCGACTCGTTCCTGAAGCAGTACGCCGGCCAGAACCAGAAGACGGGCGTGAGCCGCACCTTCATCGCCCTTCATCCCGGCGAGCGGGTCGTTCGCGGATACTACTCGCTGGCCGCGGGCTCCGTGAGACTCGAAGACCTGACCGATGAGCAGCGGAAGCGACTGCCCAAGTACCCGGTGCCCGTTGCGCACTTGGGCCGGCTCGCCGTGGACAAGAGTGCGCAGGGGCAGCGGCTCGGCTCCTATCTCCTGCTCGATGCGCTCTGCCGCGTCGAGCGGCTCCCCGAGCAGAACCGTTTCAAACCTCCGGACAGAGAGCGCTTGTTGACAGCCGGCGCTCTTTTGGGCTGTTAACCACGTGCGCGATAGGGTGCTATTCGGGTTCAAGTGAGGCTTTTCAGGCTTCACGGCGCTGTACAAATACCGCAGACCCGCCCAAGGGCGCCACGAAAGAGGTTCGGCGTCGCCTCGGGGGTGGCGGGGGGTGGCGGCGGAGCCGCCGGCCCCGGACGATATCCGCGATGCCGAACCTCTTCCGCCGCCTGCTTGGGGTCCTGGCCGGGTCGTCCCAGGCCGACCTGCGCCGCCAGATCCAGTATCTCAAAGCCGAGAATGAGATCCTGCGCGCCAAGATCCAAGGCCCGGTTCGGGTCACGGCCCGGGAACGCTCCCGCCTTGTTCGCCTGGGCAGACCGCTGGGACACGCGATCGGCGCCCTGATTTCCATCGTCACGCCCGTCACATTCATGCGGTGGGTGCGCGCGGCGGCCAAGCCCCCCAAGAAGCTGGTCCGCGCCCGCAAACCGGGGCGCCCGCGAACACCTGAACAGGTCCGCCGTGTCGTACTCCGGATCGCGAGGGAGACGGGGTTCGGGTACACCCGGATCCTCGGCGAACTGAAGAAGCTCGGCGTTGGCGGCGTATCCCGAGCGACCGTCGTCAACATCATGAAGGATGCCGGGATGCCCACCGGCCCGGCGCGGGGTGAGCAAACCTGGGACCAGTTCCTCAGGGCCCACGCCAAAACGCTCTGGGCCTGCGACTTTCACATGACCCGCGTGCTGACCCGCCGCGGGCTGCGGTACGCATTCAGCCTGGTTTTCGTGCACCCCGAGACCCGCAGGGCCCACACCTCGACCTCCACCACCAATCCCGACGCGGCATGGTGTGCCGCGGCGGTGCGGCGGTTCGTCGCGTCGCTGCCCCGCGGCATGCCCAGGCCGACGCTCCTCCTCCGCGACCGCGACGGCAAGTTCGCAGGGGGAGATGGCGCGTTCGACGCGGCGCTGGCCGCGGCCGGCATCGAGCCGGTTCACCTGCCGCACGCATCCCCCAATCTCAACGCGCACGTCGAGCGCCTGATTCAGAGCATCCAGGTCGAGTGTCTGGATCACTTCATCATCTTCGGCACACGCCACCTCGACCATCTCCAGGCCGAGTACATTGACTACCACAACCGGTTCCGACCCCACTCGTCGCTGGGGTTCGCCACGCCGTCGGGTCGCCGGCCGCCCATCCGTGCGGGGCCGATCGATCCCCATGAGGTGCGCTGCCAGGAGAGGCTTGGGGGCGTCTTGAAGCACTACTACCGGCAGGCTGCATGACTCGATCTGAGGCTGAGAATACGGCATGAATCGAGCGCTCGAGTATCTGTACAGGATGGGTCGTTCACTGTGGACGACCCCGCTCCGCACGCCGCCAACACAAGGTTATCAGTAAACATACTGCCGCAGCTACCGATTGTGTCACCAGCCAGGCATCCCCTTCGGTATCCACGCTTAGGAGTATCGCGCCCCGCGCCGCCATCGCCGCAAGAAGCCCCATTGCAGCATTGGCCTCGGCGCGACGACCTACATTGGGGACTCGCTCGTGCAGGAGCGACAATACTACAACCATGAATACGACCTGCGTTACCATCAGGAATGGATGTTTCCATTCCGCCGCGTCCGTCATGTAGGGGTCGCTGCGGATCGAATCGCAGTGCCCCAACGCAATGGCCAGCGTCAGACCGCAGCAGGTGATAAGAGACGCGACTGCCGCACGCCGATGTACGACAAGAGTGACGATGGCGGCAGCGACCCATAGGTACTCAATGACCGTCCAGCACCACCAATAGGAAATCCTCGGCAACTCGCTGGGCCACAGCCACGGGGTGAGTTGCTCCCAGTCCCATCCCCACCCACTCAACAGACTTACCGACCAACGCGAGCGGCTGGGCTCATGGAGCCACCGCACGCTCACGGCGAGTGCCATCACCAGCAACAGGCGCCTCAGCACCGGGCCAAGCCCCCGCGGTGCTTGGCGACAAGTCGAGGCGCTGTCCCTGCCGCACTCAGGGCACGTGGCCTGCCAGGAATGCAGAGGATATTGGCACGCACAGCATCTGACCTGCAAAGTCCCACTGATGTCGTAACCAGTAGACGCCGCGACCAACGATGTCCACGTGCACGTCAAGCCAACGATCACCAATACCGGTTCAAGCGTCATCAGTGACTGCAAGCCAGAGGCTGTACTCGCTGCTAGAACAATTGCAAACGGTGCAAGACAGGCGCACGCAATGACAAGGGACGTCGCCAAGGCCGGTCGCCGCGACATCATGGTGCGCGGCAATACGCAAAACGAAGTTAGTAAGGCAGCCCACCACGTGGCATCGGCAATCAACTGCAAGGGTCGATGGCTCAGCGAGAAGCGGTAGTAGTCGAAGGACAACAGATTCTTGATGGAAGCCTCCTCGGATATCGCCGAGGACCAGCGCCAGAGCATGCACAGGAATAGGCAGGCCCACAGAACAGTGACTAAGCGAATGGCTCTGCACATGTTGGGCGCGGTAGATTCCATTTGATGTGCGGCACGCGCCGAGACGATGAGCGCCAGTCGCGCCAAGGCGCGGTGTCCGGAAGACTGCCTAGTCGAAGGTGTCCCATCGTCGAGGCGCTGACGCCCGGCGAAGGTTACACGCCGGTCTTCCGGGTGTTCGGAGCCGTATCAAGTTTATCGGTCCGCGGGCGGCCCGCCCCGTTAAAGGGCGCATGACTCCCTGAGGAATGCCTCACTTCAAGCCATCTCTGCCGCTGCCGCCCCCAGTCCGGCTCCCCGGCAATGCTCCGGACCTCTCGCTCGGAGACGGCATCTCGGTCACCCGCAACCGGTGGTAGGAAGAGAATGTCCTCCTGAATGTCCGGCGCGAGATTCAGCAGGTTCACGATCTGGCTCACACGGGCCCGTGTGACCTGCCCAAGTTCCGCTATGTCGGCAAAGTCGGCGACCTCCCCGACCTGGACGAGGTTGTCGAACCGGATGGCCAGAGCCATCAGCCGTGAGATGCGCGGCACGCGGCCCCTGGGGACCTCCGGCGGCGTGGCGCAGGCCCCCGCCTGCATCACCCGCGTTCCCGAGCGCCCCGTGGTAAAGTGGACCTTGAACTCGAGGGTCACGCCGTCGCTCATGCCGCTTCCTCCACATGGCCGCGCTGGCCGATCGACCGGAGGCCCAGCGGGTGGAAGGTGATCGACACCGACCCCTTCGTGGCGTCATAGTCCACGCGCTGGACCAGCATCCTCATGAGCTTGGCCTGCTCCTTCGGAGACAGCCGCGACCAGACGCCGTCGAACTCGCCGAGGGCCGCGTCCACCTCCGCCTTCGTGATCTGGCCCGCGTCCGCCTCGTCGATCTGGTCTCGAAGCGCCGTCGCCCGCTCCTCGGCGACCTGGACCCCCTGGTGGAGGTCCGCCAATCGCGCGGCCGCGTGGGCGTTAGCGGCGGCGTCGCCCGCCACGCGCCCAAGCTCGGCGTGGAGGCGGGCCAACTCTCGGTCGACCACACTCAACTCGCCCTCAGCGGCCGTTCGTTGCGTCTGCATCTGCTCGCGGCACTTGGCCAGCGTGAGCGACAGCAGCGCCGGGTCCTCGCCGATCCGCTTGATCTGCTCAACCACGAACCTCTCGATCTGCTCCGCAGGCAACGACCGGCATGGACACGCGTCCCACCCTTGCTTCTGCGCCTTGTAGCAGACGTAGTAGCGGTAGACGCGGTCCTTGCCCTTGTTGGCAGTGGTGTGC
The DNA here is from genome assembly GCA_052388255.1 of Phycisphaerales bacterium. GTDB lineage: Bacteria > Planctomycetota > Phycisphaerae > Phycisphaerales > UBA1924 > JAEUIX01. The sequence goes on along the minus strand of JBQTIJ010000432.1, from coordinate 1,772 downwards.
CCCATCGTGAGGCCGCATGGGCCGCAGTGGACGAGCCCCTTGAGCAGCGCGCCGTACTTGTTCCGCACGAGCATCCCGCCAGCACGCCCGTTCGACCGGAGCAACTCGTGGACCCTCGTCCAAAGCCCCTCTTCGACGATGGCATCGTGCTCGCCCGCGAACGTCTCGGTCTTGTACCGCACCTTCCCGCGATACAGGACGTTAGCGAGGACCTTGAGCACGGCGGGCTTGTCCCACACGCGCCCGCCGTACGCCGCGCCCTTCCGCGTCTGGACCGCCTTGGTCTTCAGGCCGCGACGGTTCAACTCGCGGCACACATCCAGGAGCGAACGGCGCTGAAGGTACATGCGGAAGATGTCGCGGACCAACTCTGCGTCGGCGGCGTTGACCACGAGCTTCTTCGTGACGGGGTCTACGTCGTACCCGAGCACAGAGCGGCCCCCCGACCATTTGCCCTTCCGCCGCGCCGCCGCGATCTTGTCCCGCGTGCGTTCGGAGATGATCTCCCGCTCGAACTGCGCGAACGAGAGCAGGATGTTGAGCGTGAGCCGCCCCATCGACTGCGTGGTGTTGAACTGCTGCGTGACGGAGACGAATGAGATCTTCTTCCGCTCGAACAACTCCATCATCCGGGCGAAGTCGATCAGCGAGCGGCTCAGACGGTCCACCTTGTAGACCACCACGCAGTCCACCTTGCCCGCCTCGATGTCGGCCATGAGGCGGGCCACGGCCGGACGGTCCATATTGCCGCCCGTGAATCCGCCGTCGTCGTACCGATCGGGAAGGCACTGCCACCCCTCGGCCTTCTGGCTGGCGATGTACGCCTCGGCGCTTTCCCGCTGGGCGTCGAGCGAGTTGAACTCCTGCTCGAGGCCGTCCTGCGTGCTCTTTCGCGTGTAGATGGCGCACCGCACTCGCATCGGCGTTGTCGGCTTTGGCTCCGGTCGTTTGCTCATTCGTCTGCCTCCGATCCCTTCTTGCCGCGTGCGGACGGCAGGCCGAAGAAGCTGACCCCGTTCCAGTGCGCCCCGGTCACCTTCTGGGCGATGGCCGTGAGCGACCGGTACACCTCGCCTTCGTACTCAAACCCGCGCGGCAGCACGCGCACGACGATCACCTTTCCCTTGTATTCGCGTCGGAGCACAGACCCCGGTTTGGGGAACGCGGCGGGGCGACCCGCGTCGAACGCCGCCGTGATCACCGTGCCCGGCCCCGCGACCGGCGCTTTCGGGGCGCTGAGCCGGATTTCGGCGTCGTCGGCCAGTTCGACCGCCCGACGCCGTGCCCGTTCCGAAAGGCCGCCCTCGCGGAGGGCCTGCATCCTCCAAACGATCCGCTTGACGAGATACCGCTTGTGGCTCGTCCGCGTGGGCTCGCCGAAGACCTCGGCGTAGCGCTGCTTCAGTTCGGGCACGGTCAACCTGCCAAGGGCCAGGACCGTCGCATTGGTGTCATCGGACATGGGGACTCTCCGGTTCGCAAGGCGTCAACCGAGCGGGGGGGGCGGACGATCAAGGCGAACCGGCCCAAACGGTTCAAGTCCATCGGCCTCTCTTTCTTGATGCTGCGGAATCTCGCCCATGCGGCATGCATCGGCGCGCCTGCGACGCACGCCTTCTGCCAGAAGTGCGGCGATGATGTGCAGTTGACCTGCTCCCCGAATCCTGATCCACCAACTATGAGAGTCCCGTCGGCCGCCGGTCGCGGCCCGGAGACTCTCGAAGATGAAGCGAACAAGACACTCGGCGGAGCAGATCGTGGCCAAGCTGCGT
>JBQTIJ010000431.1:0-7449 GCA_052388255.1 Phycisphaerales bacterium | reverse complement strand
GTGCGCCATGCGCCCCGTGAAGATCTCATAGAGCACAAGCCCGAGGGCGTAGTCATCGCTCAATCGCGATGCCTCTGTGCCCGCGAACTGCTCCGGTGCCATGTAGAGCGGGGTCCCAGCGCCCGCTTCGGCTCCTCGAACCGCCTCTCCCGCGGCCGCTACGCCGAAGTCCATGATCCGTACCCGCCCACGTCCATCGATCATGATGTTCGAGGGCTTGAGATCGCGGTGGATCACCCGTTGACTGTGGGCTGCTGCCAACCCAGAGCAGAGTTGACGGGCCGTCTCGACGGCCTTCTCTCGGGGGAGCCGCCCGATCCGACGCAACAGCGATGCAAGGTCCTCGCCGTCGACATGCTCCATCGTGATGAACGTGCGCCCGGATGCTTCACCAATATCAAACACCCGGCAGACATTCGGGTGCGATACCCGGCGCGCCAGTCGCACTTCAGCTCGGAATCGCTCGAGTTTCCGTGTGTCCTGGTAGATCGATCCGGGGAGGAACTTCAAGGCCACAGTGACCCCGAGGGTGCGGTCCTCCGCCTTCCACACGTCTCCCATGCCGCCGCGCCCCAGATGGGCGAGCAACCGATACCGGCCTCCGACTTCCGCCCCGGGCGCGATCGGTGTACCGGCTGGACCGGCTGGCAACTCCTCCGGCGCCGACGAAACCGTGGGCGCGATCCCCTCATGGCTCGCCCGATCGCTCCGGTTCGCAGCGCCCTTCAGCGCAGCGCGTACCGCCTCTGTGGGGATCGACGGCGGTTCTGTTCGTGGCGGGGCGGGGTTGTCAGTCGGGCCCGGGTCATCGGGCGTGGACGGCATCGGGTTCCTTCGCGCGGATCGAGTCACGGAGCCAGGTACCGGGAAGATACCGCATCCAATACGCTCTCCGCAACCGCCTCCTTCTGCCCTTTCGATGGCCGACCGCCTCCTCTTGAGGTAGTCTTGTCTGTCCGCCAACCCTCTTCAGCAACGACCGAGAACCCACATGCCCATCCGTTTGCTTCCTTCCGCGTTCTTCGTCGCTGGCCTCTGTGCCTGCGCCGGCCAGGCCGCGGCCCAGTCATTTCTCATCGGCGTCAACCAGTCGCAGTCTACGGTCACCTACTCGATCACCATCAACGCTCCGTTTGTCACCTCGCCCGCCGGCACTTCGCACCTGATCGGCAATGCCGCTGGGCCCGATGGCATCGTGGGCAATGCCGATGATGTCGCCACGGGCACCCGCACCATTCCGGGGTTGATCAACGGCAACACCGCCGCGAACACGCCGGTGAACATCAGCGCGGGTGGCGCAAGCGCCAGTGGCAACTCGGGGACCACGGTCATCCGTCCTGCCGGGGCATTGGTGCTCGGCGTCAACACGGGTGCCATGACAAGTTCGATATCGGGCCTCACCATCGATCTACTTGGCGGCACGCCCATCAGCATCAGCATCGGGGTCTCGATCACGTATTCAACGTTCCGCACGCGACAACCCACCTGCACCATCTTGGGGGGCTTCCCCATCACGGTGCCCGTGGACACCGCCACCGTCACCGTCACCGAGATCACCGCCACCCAGACCCCGGGTATCGCGATTGGCACCTTGACACCAGTCATGGGGAGCCCGGGCCAGTTCGACTTCACTGCCGATGTAGAGACCACGGTCACCGTCACGGCCACGCTCGGTGGTGAGCCGCTTGATGTGGCGGATCAGGTGGTGATCGTCCCAGTCACGGGCCGAGTCACCATCACGGGCGACTCCGCCGCCCTCACCGGCACCGTGAACGTCGCCAACATGCAGACGATCCCGGGTCCGATGCCGCAGCCGCCGCTGCCCTTCGCCGAGCCACTCTGTAACGGCAACCTGCTCGTCAATGTGGTGATCGGCGACACCACCGTGAACATCACGACCAACGCCAACCTCACCGGCTTCGGCGCCCGCATCCCCGACCCGCCGGGCAACCCGCTCGACTTCAATGACGACGGGCTCGTCACGCCCGATGACCTTGACGACTTCATCACGGCGTTCTTCAGCATCCCGACCGATCCTCGCTGCGACTTCAACAGTGACGGCGTGATTACCCCCGACGACCTTGACGACTACATCACCGCGTTCTTCGGTTGATCCTGTTCCTTCGCGGCGTGCCTCACCGGCCCCTACCCCACCCGCCCGCGCCAGCGCCGCCTGCCCGCAAGGTGCAGCCCGAAGCTCCACCACTGAATCGCGAGCACAAAAAGCACCCCGAGGGGGTGAAGCACGATCGTCTCCGCCGGCAGCGCGAACCGTCGCGCCAGCACCCCGCGCTGCACAATCCCGAACACCCACGCCACACCCGCCAGCACCGCCACGAGGGCCAGGGCACCGCTCGGCGCTTCCTCGCTTGTACTCGCCGCCCACAGCACCACCCCCGGCGGCAGCACATGCCCGAGCGCCAGCATCACGGTCATGACCACCAGCAGCACCGGTGAACCGAGCCCTTCGTACGCGTTCTTCGTAAAGCCGCGCCACGTCTGCCCCAGCCCGCGGTACATCCGAACACTGCACAAGCCCGTGCCGTCGAAGAGGTCTGTCCTTCCCCCCGCTTTGCGCACTGCCCGTGGAAGGCGAATCCCGTCATGCATCGAGGCCCTGAACGCCGCATGCCCCCCAGCCGCGGCCCACGCTCCGGCACGCACCATCAGAAACTGCCCGCACCCCGCGCTCGCGGCTGGGTCTCGCGTGCGCCGCATGCGCCCCATGGGCAGGAATGAGAACAGAATAAAGTGGATCATCGGCACCGCCAGCCCTTCCCACACCGTGCCGGTGATCTGGCGCGGAAAGGTTGAGATGAGATCCGCACCGAGCACCCGGCCAGCGCGGGCTGCCGCGCTGAGGCACCCGGGTTCGAATCGCACATCCGCATCGGTAAAAAGCAGCCACGGCTCCTGCTCGCGGCTCTCAGCATCGCCCACCGGCGGGCGGCTCCAGAGCGACCGCGCCAGCCGCCCCGCCTGCTCACACCCATGCTGCTTGCCGTTCCACCCCGGCGGGAGTTCGACCGTCGGCACCTCGACCACACGGGCATCCTCCGCCCGGAGCGCCGCGAGAACCGCTCCTGTCCCGTCCGTCGAATGGTCGTCATAGACAAGGACTGTCACCTCCACACCCGTGCTGCGAAGGAGCGACTCGACGCAGGTGCAGAGGTTCGCCTCTTCGTTCCGGGCCGGGATGCAGACCATGATGCGCTCTGTCGAGTCCGCGGCCTCCTGCTTACCAACCTCGGGTGGCCGTCGATAGATGCGCAGGTTCAGCAGGGTCATCGCGAGCGTCCCCGCCGCGATCATCGCCGACCCTGCCATCAGAAAGAGCAGCACCGTCACCCCCGCCCCCCTGAGGATTCCGCCGCCGCCCCGTCGATCGCTCCCGCGCGGCCCGTGACCTTCAACCACAAGTCAAAGAGCGGGTGAACCCGCGTCGCGCCGCCGAGGGCCACCTCAAAGCGCCCGGCGTCGCGCGTCTTCGCCTCGATCGCCAAGGCCTCGGCGTTGTCGTTCATCACCCGCGTGATCGCCCGGGTCCAGGCGCTCGTGGAAGCACGCTCAGGGGCCGGAACGCTCGCGCTCCGCAGGAGCAGTTCCGGCCGACGATCAGTCCAGTGGACCAGCTCGCAGGCGAGCGCACAGACGCGCTCGACACCAGCGCGCGTCGCCACTGCCCCCACCCCCGGCCGCACACGCACCGGAGAGCGCACATCCGCGAACTCGCCCTGCGGCGTGATCCAGAGTGCGGGCACGCGCCCGCCCGGGGGGTCGTCCCCGTGCCACTCGCGACGCAAGTACGTCACCATCTCCTCGAGCGCGCCCGGCGCCCGCGCCTCGATTCCAAAGACGCCCAGTCGCCGGAAGAACGTGAACCGGCGCAACTGCTCCATCGCCATGGGCGCACGCATGGGCCGGGCGCTCGGGCCGGTCAGGGCATCGTTCACCCACAGACCGATCAATGGGTCCCACCATGAACTGTGGTTCATCACCACGATCACCGGCTCATCTGCGCTGAGCGCGGCCTGCAGGGCCCCCTCCCCGCCGCGGGTCCAGCGCACCGCGTGAAACGAACTCCGCATCGTCCGCCGCAAGTAGCGCATGAACATTCCGGCGACCAATCCGCTCGGTCGCGCCGGAAGAACCAGGTTTTCGTCGGTCGGTGTTGCGTCCACGCCCACCACGCTCCGTCACCACCCGGCCCGAAGCTCGCCCGCAATCGCCCGCGCCATCTCCTGTACCGCCGCGTGCTGCCCGGTCTCGATTCGCTCACCCACGCCGCGCGAGGGCGCGAACGCCTCCGCCGTCGTGAACCCGCGCCGGGCCGAAAGCACGCGACCCGTCCGATTGTCCTTCCACTCAAAGTCCACCGTCAGCACCACCGCAAGGTCCTCAACCAGCCCGCTCGTGCGCCCGGTCGAGAGTTTCCGCAGGTCCGAGCCCGTGATCGTTCCTCGCAGAGTGCTCTGCGGGCTGTCGCTCTGCACCACGCGATAGGGCGAACTCTTGCGGAGCTCCGCCACCAAGGCCTCGGTGAGTTCCACCTCAAGCCCGCGAGCAAAGGTCGTGTTCTGAAAGACCGGCACCGCGATCGATTCAATCTCTGTCGGATAGGTGGAGGCCGTGGAATACCCCTCGCGCGGGTCGGTCGCGCACCCACCAAGCGCACCGGCTATCACGGCCGCGCTGGCCGCCCCCGCCCACCGGCCCCGCCCCGGCCTCACTTGGCACCCCCGGCCCCGCCTGCCGGCGACTCGCCGCTCTTGGCCGCGGGTTTCTTCGCCTTCTCCGCGCCGGGGACGGGCATGGGGGTCGTCCCTTTCGGTGAATCGAGTGACCAGCCCCGCGCCTGCAGGATCGTCGCCGCCTCGGCCGCCGCGGCGGTCTGCGGGTGTCGCTTCAGCAGCCGCTGCATGGTGTACCGGGCCGAGACCGGGTCACTCTGCGTGAGGTACCACTTGGCCGAGATCAGCATCTGCTGCCCGCCGGATTCGTCAATCCGCGTGAGCAGCGCTTCATCCAGCCCTGCTTCCGCCGCCTGCGCGGGGAACTGGTTCTGATACCGCGCGATCAGCACCGCCGCGTCCACCAGCGGCTTGCTGTCATAGGCCGGCCCCTTGAACCGCGCGATGTTCGCATAGATCCGCCGCTGCATGGCCTTTGAGCGGTAGGTGCTCTGCGGGTAGTTGATCAGGAAGAGGTCATACGCATCACTCGCCAGTTCCATCTCGCGCTCGCGGTAGTAAAAGTCCGCAAGCTCGATCCCCGCGCGCTCCGCCAACCGGCTTCCCGGCATCCGCTCCTGCACGCGGATCAGCAGTTCCTCGCCGATGTCGCTCGCGTCCACAATGCGGTACCCGAAGAGCTTGCGCTCAAGCCCATTCACGTACCGCACCGCGATTTCAAGCTCGCGCTCGACCGCGAGGGCAAACTCGGGCGTCGCCGCGAAGGTCTTGATCACCGTTTCGTAGTCGTACAGCGCCTCGAACTCATCCCCCGCAAGACTCGTCGCGTCCGCGCGGAGCAGATACGCCTGCGGCAGAAGCGGGCTCTTGCCACGCTCGTTCTTTTCGATGAACCGGTCGAGGATGCTCTTGGCCGCCCCAGCCCGCTCTTCCGCGAGTGCCCGTCGCGCGTCGGCGATCACCGCCCCATCGCTGCCGGGCTCGGGCGCTTCGGCCTGCTGCCAGCCCGTGCCAGCATCCCCCAGCGTGTAGGTCGGCCGCGTCAACGGGGTGCCAACTGCTGTGCCCGCCGGAGGCGACGACGGACCCGTGACCGTCCCCTGCCCTGACGCGCTTGTGGCGCTCATGAGGAGCAACAGAGTTCCGAAGGTGGCGCTGGCGGCTCGCATGGTGCGAGGGTACGCGCCACTCCGCAGGCCACATAGCCGACCCTCACACCCCACTCCCGTCCCGCCCCCATCCCGCCCGGGCCCTCTCGCCCGGCAACCGGCACCCGCGCTGTCAGTACCATCCCATTCCCGCACCGCCCGACAAGGACCCCCAATGCACCCATTCCAGCCCTTTGCCCTCGTCCTTTCCCTCTCCGCCCTTGCCGGCTCCGCCCATGCCCTCCCGGGCCAACAGACCACGCCCCCCCCGGCCGCGCAGCCCCCCGCCGCGCCGGCTCGCGCCCAGAACTCCCCGGTCCTTGCCGGCGATACCCCCCTCCCCAGCGACCCCGCGCTCGTCACGGGCGAACTCAAGAACGGCCTGCGCTACATCGTCCGCAAGCACCAGACCCCGCCCGGCCACATCGCCGTCTGGATGCATGTCTCGTCCGGCTCCATGAACGAGACCGAAGCCCAGCGCGGCCTCGCCCATTACCTCGAGCACATGGCCTTCAACGGATCGGCCAACTTCCCTGCCGGGAGCGTCGTGCCCTTCTTTGAGTCTCTCGGCCTCAAGTTCGGGCGTGATCAGAACGCCTTCACCAGTTTCGATCAGACCACCTACCAACTGAACATGGCCGATGCGAAGCCCGAGTCGCTCGACAAGGCCATGCTCTTCATGAGCGATGTCGCCTTCCGCCTCCTCCTTTCTGAGAAGGAGATCGAGAGCGAACGGCAGATCATCCAGAACGAGCGCACCGCTCGCTCCGGTGCCCAGCAGCGGGCCGGGGAATACATGCTCGAACGGCTCTCGCCCGAGTCCCTCGTCGCCAAGCGCCTCCCCATCGGCACCGAGCATTCGATCGCCACCGTCATGAAGCCCGACTTCCTGGCGTACTACACCACCCGCTACGTCCCCTCGAACATCACCGTCCTCGTCGTGGGCGACCTCGAGCCCGAGCAGGCCGTCAAGGCTATTACCCTCAACTTCGGCGATGCCAAGGCCGCCCCCGCCCCCGCCGACCAAGATCCCGGCGTCAAGCCCACCGACGCCTCCCGCGCCATCGTCTTCAGCGATCCTGAACTCCCCGCCGCCAACGTCGGCCTCCTCCGCGTGCTCCCCCCGCGCCCGCCCGTGACCACGGTCGCGGGATTCCGGACCGAGATCCTCGAACGCATCGCCGACTTCGCCTTCGCGCGGCGCTGCACCGATCTTTCGACCGCCGGCAAGGCCGCTTTCTTCAACTGCGGCATCGGTATCGAGAACGCCTTCAACGCCTCCACCCAGGTCTCTCTCCGCGCCAGCGGCCGCCCTGAGCAGTGGAAGCAGATCCTTCGTGAGGCCGCCACCGAACTGCAGCGGGCCCGGCTGCACGGCTTCACCGACCAAGAGGTCGCCGACGCATGCAGTGAACTCATCGCCGGGGCCGAGCAGGCCGTCAAGCGTCAGGGCACCGTCCCCGCCCGCAACCTCATCAGCCGCTACAACTCCGCCGTCGCGCAGGGCGAGCCCATCACCTCCCCCACGCAGCGACTTGAGCTCCTCCGCGCAATCCTCCCCGGCATCAACGCCAAGGAGGTCGGAACCCACTTCGCCCGCACCTTTGACC
>JBQTIJ010000430.1:0-3894 GCA_052388255.1 Phycisphaerales bacterium | reverse complement strand
TCCGCCGAGGCGATGGCGGAGGACTCAGAATCTCCGCCGGGGCGGGCCCAAAGACTGTTCGGATAAAACCGGTGAATCCACGTCGCGTCGTTGACATGTGAGGGCGTGCCGCCCCCTTCCTGTCCGGGCGCGTCGGAGGTTCCCTCTCCCCAACTTGTCTGCATGCGGTGGAGCTTGACGCTCTGCTCGCCGTTGTTGTTGCGGGTCAGGCGAAGCCGGAGGGTGGCACTGAGCACCTCCGCGTTGGCGGGGAGGGCTCCGGCGACTTCGAACTTCAGCAAGGCGCGGCGGATCAGGCCAGTGCCGTTGCGGCCGGCGAAGATTCCTCGCCCGGCCCCGTTCGCGAGGAAGCCGGTCGGCTCCTCAAAGAGGGTGACATCATCGACCGCGCTGAGCGTGATGGTCTGCTGCGCGAACGTGGGCAGCGCGAGCACGGCCAGAAGGATGCAGGCCGCGGACGTTGCGATCGAAGTTCTTGGCACGGATGTGGTCTCTCGTCTCGGCAGGGCCGGGTGCCCGGCCCGCCATCGGCACACGGACAACGCGGAAACGATACACGCCATGGCGCGATCCGCAACCGAATCTGCGCGGGTTTCTTGAGCGGTTCTGGGACTCGGCACAACGCACTGTGCAAAAAACCCAGCGCCCAGCCAAAATAGCCGGGCACCGGGTCTCGTGGGGGTCTGGTTGGACCGGGCGACTTTCGCCAGCACCAGTCCGAGGGTTGCATGGCTTTACGGAACACCTGCTTGCCCGGTTCCGAGGTCTGAGAAAAATCGTCCGGGCGCGATGTCTTTGTCATCAACGCAGGCGGGATCATCGATGGGGTCACCGATCGCGCGGCGGCCGCGTGCCTTCAAACCGGGCCAGGTCCTGGGCCGGGCTCGTGCTTCAGCACGACTTCATCCACCACGGTTCGGCGCGCGATGGCCTGCGGTGTGGTACCGGGGAGGGGCTGCTCCTCGACGCTCGTCCGGCGGGCGACGACGCGCGGCTCCGAAGGGGTGACGCTGGCGCGCCACCCAGCGCGCACATGACCCACAAACGCGCCGATGTTGAAAAGGATCGAACGCGAGTCGCCATCCGAACCCTGCTTGGGGCCTGTCGTGCTCATGGGGATTTCCTCGCCGGGGCGGTGCGACGCTCGATCTTGCTGAAAGTCTTGTTGTAGACCGTGCCACCGTTTGCGCCGGGTCCATCCATCTGGACCTCCATCTCGCTCTCCATCCCTTTCAACTGGCCCTTGCGGGTGTCCCAGAGGAATTTGCCGCGGTAGCCGGTCTGGCTCAGTTTCAGTGGCGAGGCCGGTCTGCCGGATTCGGTCTGCGGCTCAACTCGCCCGTTGAAGTAGACCTCGGCCTCGTTGGCCTTGTGAGAACGGAGCGTGTGCTCGGTCGTCATCTTCAGCCCGCCGAAAGGCGAGAGCGACAGGTCATCGACATTCGACCACTTCTCACCCACGCCCACCAGGCCGGAGCCGGTCTTCTTGCTGTTCACCGGGCCGAAAAGGGGCCCGAGCGTCTTTGCATCTGGAACCAGCCCCGCCTGCTGCATCAACCCCGGCATCGCAAGGTTGTCTCCCCCGGTGACCTTGGTGATGTTCCCGGAGCTATCGACCTCGAGGGTCATGGTGGTGCCCACAAGCCCCTTGACAATCGGGCCAAGGAGATCGGCACCATCATCCTCTTTGCCTTTGGCGGGTGGCTTGGCGCTGTCGAACTCCAGCGTCGATCCGCCGCTGGTCATCTTCAGTCGAACGCGCTCATAGACCATCTCGACCGTCGCCCCCTTCTCCGCGCTCGCCTCCTTCACACGCAGTACAAAGTCAATCTCCTGCTCCATCTGCTGCCCATCCTCTTTCGCTGGCTGGTCCTTTTCGGGCCGGGAGAGATCGGGCAGTTCCGGCACTGCGGGCATCCCCGGAATCCCCGAGATGGTGCCGCGGCTGTCGTTGCGCACCGTCATCGTGTACCGGATCTCCTCGCCCTTCTCAAACCGGGGACGCAGATCGACCTTCTCGCCCCGCATCCCGCTGTCGTCCGCTGGTCGCGGGTCTTTGGCACCGGGCTTCTTTTCTTTTGGCGTGGCCGGGGTAGAAAAGTCCGGATTGCCAGCTCCGGGCGATTGCGCCCCCGCGGCAACAGGGAAGGCGAGAAGGCCAGTGAGCAAGAGTGCGCTCAGGCGGGTGGGGCTGGTCCGGTTCGGGCTGGTCATGGGTGTTCTCGGTGCCTCGGTGTGGAACAGGAGGCGAGCTGAGGCCGGTGCCGGGTCGGGGTCGATGACCCACGTGTATTCGACTCGAATGGCCCCCGCGTTGCAATGACCAGTGAGTGATTGAGGGGCTGCAGAGCGATGAACTACCGGGCCAGCCCATCGCGAACGGCAAGGCGCTTGGCAACGGCCGCCCCGCTCTGGAGCGCACCCTCCATGTAGCCAACGAACTTGTAGCAGCAATGTTCGCCAGCGAGGTGGATGCGACCGGCGTGCGGCTTGGCGAGCAAGGGGCCGACGGTGGTGACCTGCCCGGGTGCGGGGAAGGAGTATCCCGCGCCCGTCCACTGCTCCCCGGGCCAATCCATGAAGCGCGTGGCGACCTTGGCCGCGGCATAGCCGGGGAAACAGGCCTCAAGCTCGCGGGCGAAGTTGGCGTCGCGACCGGCGGCATCGCGGTTGCGAGCACGTTCCGCGGCCGGTCCACCGGCGAAGACGTTCAGAGCGACCTCGCCCTCGCCTTCCTGGGCATCGGTGCCGTCCCAGGTCATGGATACGTCCCCGTCGGTGAGGGCATACTGCGAGATATCGCCCGCCTCCCCTTGCCAGAATCGGCTCCGGACGTGGGAGAGGTACTTGACGTTCACGCCCATCTGGGGCGTGAGCCCGTTGGGCAGCGCGGGGGAGAACTCGATCTTCTTCCAGGTGGGCGGGGGAACGGCGACGACCACATCATCGCATTCATAGGTCCGCCCGTCCTTGCAGGTAACAACCACGTTGTCACCCTTGATGGCGATACCGGTGACAGCCAGGCCGAGGGTGATCCGGTCCTTGAGAGCCGCGGCGAGGAGCGTGGCGAGTTGCTGGTTGCCGCCCTTGCAGCGGTAGACCTCACTCTCGTCCCAGTACGCCTGCCCGCCGCCCCCCTTGATGGAGGCAAGGTTGCCGAGCAGACTCTGACGTGCGAGCGGGGCGCCGTTGTTGGCGGACATTTCAAGGTCGAAGGCCGTCTTCCCCATCGCGGTCGCTTCCTGCTTGGCGAGCCAATCGGCAAGCGACATCTTGTCGAGTTTCCCGGCGTCCGGGGAGTTCCACGGCTCATCGGCGTTGATGGGCTCAGCGAGCGGGTTCAGGGCGGTATGGAGGGTCTCGATCTCTTCCCAGAGCTTGCCGCTCTCCTCAAAGGAAAGGAGTTTGCCACCCATGACAATGGGGAAGTTCTTGTCGTCTTCGGGGGAGACATCCAGCCATTCGAGCTTGAAGCGCTCTTTGTAGCCGACCCAGATCGGGTGGTTGGAGCCGATGAGCTCCCCGCCGCCCTCGACGTTGCGGCCCTTCACGAAGTCGTTGAAGGAGAGCACCCGACCACCGACGCGGTTGCGGGCGTCGATAACGCTGACGTCATATCCAGCGTTCAGGAGTTCGAAGGCGCAGCAGAGCCCGGCAAAACCGGCCCCGACCACAACAATGCGCTTGCCCGCCCGGCCAGCGGCGAGGCCGAGCCCGGCGGAGGAGAGGAGCGCCCCCGCCGAGAGGGCGAGGGTGGCGCGAAGAAAGTCGCGCCGTGATTCCGGGTCAACCGGAGTTCCGTGGCGGGCCTTGAGGAGGGTGTACAGGGTGGTCATGGTGTGCAGTCCTGCTAAGGGTCAACGAATGGTGCGTGGCCGTCGGCGCTGCATCGAT
>JBQTIJ010000429.1:0-4834 GCA_052388255.1 Phycisphaerales bacterium | reverse complement strand
ACAGGGAGATTAACGGGCGGGGGTGGGGCGCGACAGTTGGCGGGGTGGTGGGTGTAGTTCCCCGCGCCGCTGCTCCGGGTGCGACCGCGCTGCGCGCCGCTGGGGCGGGGGGCTCCGAGTCGCGCCGCGCGGCGCGCGACGGCCGCGCGGCTGAGTGGACGTTCGGTGGGGCGGGCCCGCAGGCGGCCTCGGCGCGAGAGGGTGAGGCCGAAGAGTGCGGCCGCGGCGAGGAGTGATGAGGTCATGGGGTGTCTCCTGTGGGGCGAACCCTGGCAAGGGCACGAAGGGGAGAGGGTGGGACGAGTGAGCCGGGCGGATGGACTCGTGCGGCGGTCGATCAGACCGATGTGGCGAGCGAGAGAACGACATCGCGCAGGCGGCGGGTCTTGGTGAAGGAGTGGCCAAGGGCGAGGGCGGTCTGGTTCAGGGAGCGGCCGCGGATGACGGTGTGGAGGGCGACGTTGCGGAGATCGGGCGAGAGGTCGGGGAGTTGGCGGATGGTGGCGACGACTCGGGGCGAAGTGAGGCGCGAACGGAGCGACCGCACGCGCCGGGCGAGGGAGCCGGGGTGTGTGCCGCGAAGGGCGGCGAGGGCGGTGACGGTGGAGCCGTCTTCGTAGATGGCCCGAAGCAGGGCGCGATCACCCGGGTCAAGGTGCCGGGCCCGGTCGAGGAGTTCGCGAACAAGGCCGCCGACGAGGGTTGTGCGTGCTCCGCCGGCGCTGCGTTTCTGGGTTGATTGATTGGTTTTTGTGTGGTATGATGTCGCGTTGTTTGTTTGGATCATGGGCGGTTTTGTGATGGATGTGAGTGTTTCGTGCGGTGGATTGGTGGTGGCGTGTTGGTATTTGATCGTGAACATACTACAATGTTTACAGATTTGTGAACACTCGTCAAGTGATAGGTGTGGTTTTTGTTTGGATTGTTGTTGGTGGGCGGAAAGTACCGTTCTTTTACCTAACCAACTCTGGGTGGTCGGGGCCACGGAACGGAACCTTGAGCCGATTGGGAGTGGAAAGGAACGAGGTGGCGACCAATGGCGACGGATGAGATGAAGGGCGCGTGCGGGACTGAACGTGTCGGGGCGGGAGATGCGGATGGTGATGTGGGGGTGCGCTCGCTGGGGGAAGAGATGCGAGCGCGGCGCGAACGGCTCGGGCTTTCGCTGGCGGAGGTGGCGGACCGGGCGGGGTGTGCGCGGAGTTATCTCTCGTGCATTGAGAACGCGCGGCGGGCCCAGCCACCATCGGAGGGGATATTGGGGCGGATTGAGCGAGCCCTCGAGATGGGCGCGGGGGAACTGCTGCGGCTGGCGCGGTGGCAGAACACGCCTGGTGAAGTGAAAGAGGCGATGGCGCTGATGAACGATCAGCGTCGGGCGGCGGGTCGGTTGGCGGCTGTGTTGCGGAGCGCGGCGGGTGCGCGCGGCGCGGATGGGATCGATGCGCTGCACAAGTCGGGGGAACTGGCGCGGTTGATTGCCCGCGCGGACCCGGAGGGTGCGCTGGCGGCGGCGAAGGCGGGGTCGCGCGGTGATGAAGGGGTTGCGGGCTCGGCGGGCGCGAGTGCGTGGAGCGCGGAGAGCGCGAAGGTGGCGGAACTGCTGCGGGCGCTGCCTGTGGAAGTGCCGGTGATCAACAGCGTGGCGGCGGGGTATCCGGCGGAGTTCACGGATCTGGGCTATCCGGCCCGGGTGGCGGATTCATACGTGCGCTCGCCGGACGTGCGCGACCCGGATGCGTTTGCGGCCCGGGTGGTGGGGGACTCGATGGAGCCGCTGTATGTGGAGGGGGACATTGTGGTGTTCAGCCCCGCGCGGGCGCTCGTGGTGAGCGCGGGGCCGGGTGGAGACCGCAGCGCGGCGGGGGTTGACTGCTTTGTGCGGCTGGAGCCCGACCACGAGAGCACCTTCAAGCGGGTGTTCTTTGAGCGTGATGGGCAAGGGCGGGAGGTGGTGCGTTTGCAGCCGCTCAACCCCAAGTACGCGGCCCGGGTGGTGGGGCGGGAGCAGGTGGCGGGGTGCTATGCGGCGGTGAGTGTGACGAGGGTGGTGGGGTGAGGGAGGGGCGCGGGGGGTTGGGCCCGGGTGGTGGGCGCGGCGGTTCAGCACCCTTCGAAGAACGCGGTGATGAACTCATCAAGGTCGCCGGGCTCGACGAAGCCATCGCCGTTGAAATCGCAGGCGGATCGCTCGGCCTCGTTATCGCTGAAGAACGAGGTGATGAACTCATCGAGATCGCCGGGCTCGGTGAAGCCGTCGTTGTTGAAGTCGACGGAGCAGGGTGGTGTTGGGGCGGTCACAGCGTTCGGCCAGAATCCGCCAGCGAGGGTGAAGGTCTCTGCGGAACTGGAGCCGGCATCGCATTGACCGATGGTGCCGGAGAGTGTGAAGGTCGCGCTGCTGCTGGTGCCGCCGCCGCCGTCGATGGTGAACCAGGTGATGCTGTACTGGGCATGGAGCGGCGCCGCCGTTGCGAAGAGCATGGTGGGAAGAACGAGGCCGAGAAGGCGGAGAGTGAAGGTCATTGGTCTCTTTGTTGGTGTTTGGGGTTGACGCGTGGGAGGGGGTTGCGCGGGTGGTCGGGTGCGGGGTCACCCCTCGGCGCGGAAGGAGAAGCCCTCAAGCGAGAGCCAGCCATTGCTGACGGTGCCGAGGACGTACACACGGCCGTCTGGGAGGATGTCGACCCGCGTGGCGGCGCTGCCGGACCAGCCGACAAAGATCAGGCGGGCGTTGGGGCGATAGCCGGCGGGCAGGACGAAGATCAAGCTGCCGGGGTCGCCGTCACGGATCGTGCCGCGGATGTGCACCACGCCGACGCTGTCCTTGAAGTAGGCGGCGTCGGCGTAGCCCGCTCCATAGTTCACCCAGTCGCCGAGGAGGGACGGGAACTGCCAGGGCTCCTGTTCAAGGATCGTCTGTCCGCCGGCGACGTGCAGTCGGGCTTGCGGGTTGGTGGTGCCGATGCCGACGTGACCGGTGGCGGAAGAGACCGTGAATCGGATGTTGTCGTTGCCTTCGATGATGAAGTCGCCGCTGCCGTTCTGGCCGAGATCGGCGAACGCGCCGCCAGTTGTGCGCTGGAAGCGGATCTGAGGCCCGGCACCGCTGCCGAGAAACTGGGCCACGAGGTGGGTGCCGACGACGTTGTCCGGGGGGAAGTCGGTGAACTGGAATCTCGACGCGTTGGGCCCGGTTGCGTCAATCGCGAACAGGGGCGAGGTGGTGCCGAAGCCGACATGGCCGACGAAGGAGTTGGTGAAGTCGCCGAAGGCGTTGGGCTGATTGGTCCGGACGACCGAGCCGGGGAGGCGAGCGGCGCCGATGGTGCCGCTGGAGATGTTCGAGGCGTTGATGCTGGTGAGGGCGGCGCCGTTGCCCGAGAAGGCGGCGGAGATGGTGGCGGCGGAGAAGTTGCCGGAGGCGTCGCGGAGGACGAGGGTGCCTGGGGTGTTGCCGGCGGTGCCGGTGGTGCGCGAGTTGGCGATGGTGCCGAGCGCGAGGTTGGCGGCGTCAAGGCCGGTGAGGGCGGCACCGTTGCCGGAGAACGTGAGGGCGGTGATTTCGGCGGCGGAGAAGTTGCCCGAGCCATCGCGCTGCACGAGTGTGCTTGGCGTGTTGTTGGCTGTGCCAGTGGTTCGGCCGTTGCCGATGGTGCCGCTGGAGATGTTCCCGGCATCGAGATTGGTGAGGGCGGCACCGGAACCGATGTACCCCGTGGCGGTGATGACGCTGGCCGAGAAGTTGCCGGAGGCGTTGCGCTGCACGATCGTGGAGGGGTTGTTGTTGGTGGTGGCGGTGGTGCGGTTGTTGGCGAGCGTGCCGGTGGTGATGTTCAACGCGCTGATATTCGTCAGGCCCGAACCGTTGCCGGTGAAGACGCCGGAGAATGTATTGGCGGCGTTGGTGAACCCGAAGAGGCCGGTGAAGGTCTGGTTGGCATCGAGGCGCGCGATGGTGGAGGGGAAGAGCCCGAGCGGCAGCGTGCCGGTGAGGTTCGCGGCGTTCTGATAGAAACCGGGGGACTGTCCGCCCAGGAGCATGGCGTTGCCTGCGGTGGTGGCCGTGGCCGCGGCCAGCGCGGAATCGGCGGTCGCGGCGCTCGCTGCGTGGGTGGCGCTCGGGGCGGATGTCAGAGCTTGGCGCGGGGTGAGGAGTTCGAAGCCGGTGGGGTCGGCGCAGTCGCTGCCATTGTCGGCGCGGACTTCAATCTCAAGCCAGCGCTTTTGTCCGGCGAACTGCGCGCCAAAGTCGAGCTGAACGGTGAATCGGCCCGCGACCACGGTGATGTCGTTGGCGCAGAGTTCCGCACCCACCTGCGCCCCTCCGCCCGCGGCGTCATAGAGCCGGAATCGGAGATCGAACATCCCGCTTGCGGGGTTGCCGGCGTTGCCGAGTTCGGCCTGATAGGTGAAGGCGGTGCCGGTCGGCTCCGCGAGCGCGGCAGGACCAAAGAGGGCCGCGACCAGAGAGGCCGTGAACAAGCGAAGGATCATGAGTATCTCCCGACGGATGCGGCGTGCCGGATCCGGCACTGTGACCGCTTGGACCAAGAGAGTCTACCACCAATTTTGGCTACTCACAAGGGCCGGGAGAGAACGCAGGACGGGGCTGAGCGTCGGCTCGTGGCCAGGGGGCGGCTCCGCAGTGTGGGGAGAACCACGCGGGGATGGGTGAAGTGGCGGAGTGGCATTGAGCGTGGGCGGGCCGGCAACGGGCTGGGCGGGCTGGTGCGGACCACACGTGAACCCACAAGCACAACGACCCCGGCGCGGTGGGCCGGGGTCGTGTGGAGGGTTTGCACAGGGGGATGTGGCCGCGGTGGTGGGCGGT
>JBQTIJ010000428.1:0-7923 GCA_052388255.1 Phycisphaerales bacterium | reverse complement strand
GGGGGACGTATGCCCAGACACTCTCGGATGGCACGACGCGGGTGCTCTCGCCTTGGGGAGGGCACTATGTTCTGGAAGCGATGCCCTCTCGGCATGCGGCGTTTGCGGCCTTGTGCGCGGTCTTTTTGATGGTGCATTACCCGCGGCTACGGTGGTTGGCGGTGGGGCTTGCGGGCGTGGTGTGCGCAGCGCGGGTGCTGACCGGGGCGCACTGGCCGAGCGATGTTGCAGCGGGGGCGGCGATCGGCGGAGCGATTGGGTTGCTGGTGATGGTGCCCTTTCGGGGCAAGGATTAATCATGCGAAGAGGACAAGTCCGACCACCGCCGCGCGACCCGCTCACGACTTTCACCAAGCAGGAGTTGCTTGACGCTTGCGAGTTATCGGGGAAGTCGTTTGACACGATCCGCAAGGCGTCGCGGGTGAAGGGGCCGAGCCACGGGGGGCTGAAGTGGGTCTTCAGCGCGGAGGACGTGGTGACGATGATCAAGCGGGCCGAGAGCGGGACCTTCAGCGAGCGGGGCGGCCCGCCAGCGCGGGCGTGGCGAGCGCTCCTTGCGGAGCGGGGGATCGAGATTCACGAGTGAGCGGGCGGGTAGAGCCCGTGGGCGCGGGCGTAGGCCTCGACCGCGGGGAGCAGGAGATGCGGGGCGGGCGAACCGGTGGCGAGAGCCGCGCGGGCCTCGGTTGAACTGGTCTTGATGATCTCGCGGGTGGGGGCGAGGATGCGGTGGGGCGGACTCTTCGCCCAGTCCGAGAGGGGTGAATTCTGCGCGCCTTGGCGCGGCAGAACGAGGAAGGGAATGAGGGCCGCAAGCTCAGCAGCGCGGTGCCACTTTGAGAAGGTCTCGGCGTTGTCGCTTCCGATGACGAACGAAAAGCGGCAGGCGGGGGTGAAGGCAGGATCGGCAAGGAGCGTGCGGACGAAGGTGAAGGTGTCGCCCGGGAGGTCGCGCACGAGCTCATAGTCAAATGGGCGGATGCCCGGCTGCCCGGCGCAGGCGAGCGCGAGCATCGCGAGGCGGTGCGGAGCGGGGGCCATGGGCTTGCCGAAGCGGTGCCGGGCCGGGGGTGTGAGGTAGCACTCGTGCATGTCTGGCGCGTGCTCAAGGACGAAGCGAGCGGCATCGATGTGGCCGAGCGTGGGCGGATCGAACGCGCCGCCGAGGAGGGCGATATGACGCCGACCGGGCGCGTCAGGCGGTGGAGGCGGAGGGGTAGCGATTGTGGCCGGAGGGAGGGTCAACGGATGACGTCAAGGCCGCCCATGTAGGGCCGGAGGACGGCAGGGACGGTGACGCTGCCGTCGGCGTTCTGGTGCATCTCGAGGATGGGGATCATGAGCCGCGGGGAGGCGGCGACGGTGTTGTTGAGCGAATGGCAGAAGATGGTCGTCCCCTTGCCGCTCTCGCCGCCGGCGCGGTAGCGCATGTTGAGGCGGCGGCACTGGTAGTCGTAGAGGCGGGAGGCGGAATGGGTCTCGCCGTAGGCGCCGGAGGGGGCACCGGACTTGTCGGGCTCACCGCGTCCGGGCATCCAGGATTCCACGTCCACCATGTCGGCGTTCTTGGGGCCGAGGTCGCCGGTGCAGCATTGGAGGAGCCGGTAGGGGAGTTCGAGCGCCTGCAACAGGGATTCGACGTAGCCGATCATCTTCTTGTGCCAGGTGCGGCTTTCGGCCTCGTCGGCCCGGGTGATGATCACCTGCTCGACTTTGTCAAACTGGTGGACGCGGTAGAGCCCGGCGGTGTCCTTGCCGGCGGCACCGGCCTCTCGGCGGAAGCAGGTGCTGACGGTGACATACCGGAGGGGGAAGGAGGCCTCGTCGAGAATCTCGTCGTGATGGATGCCCATGAGGCCGACCTCGCCGGTGCCGGTGAGGAAGAGATCATGCCCGCCGCCGCGTTTGGATTCTTCGATGTGATAGGCCTGCTCGCGCCCGGCGGGGAAGAAGCCGGTGCCGACCATGCACTCTTCGCGCACCACGACGGGGACGGTGACGGGTGAGAACCCGTGGGTGTTCACCATGGTGTCCACGGCGAAGCGCAGGATGGCCTGGTGGAGCATGGCGCCGCGCCCGGTGAGAAGATATGAGCGGGCCCCGGCGAGCTTGGCGGCGCGGGGGAAGTCGGCGAGGGCGAGGGACTTCAGGAGTTCGATGTGGGTGCGGGGCTTGAAGCCGCGCTGGGCTTCGAAGGCCTTGGCGGTGTCGAAGCCGGCGGGATTCCAGCGGCGGAGTTCGACGTTGTCGTCGCTGCCGGAGCCGATGGGGACATCGGCATCTGGAGGAAGGGGGACGGTGAGGAGAAGGGCGCTGAGCTGCGGCTCGATGCGCTGGACGACCGCGTCAAGTTCGCCGATCTGCTCCTTGAGCGCGACGGGGCGTTCGAGGATCTCCTTGAGGCGTGCCTCAAGGGCGGGCTTCTCGGCGGGCGCGGCTTTGCCGATCGACCCCTTGAGCCGACCGATCTCGGGGCCGGCTTCCTTTTCGATCTTCTTCTGCTCCGCACGGAGGGACTCGCGCTGTGTCAGGGCGGCGCGGTGCTCCTCGTCGAGGCGGGCGATCTGCTCGAACTGCACCTCGATGCCCTTCATGGCGGCACCGTCGCGGAACTTCTGGGGGTGCTCGCGGAGCTGCTTGGGGTCGATCATGGGGCCAAGGGTACGCGGGGCGGCTCAGCGGGCGGCGTGCGCGGTACGGCCGATCGAGTAACGCACGGCCGAATCGGCGAGCAGGGCCACGGCGTCGTAGGCGGGCAGGGGGGAACTCTCGGCACTCAGGAGCAGTGGTGATTCGGAGCAGGCGAGGACCACACCCTCGGCCCCGCGTTCGCCCAGACGGCGGATCGCGCCCTCGAAGAGATCGCGAGAGCCGGGAAGGATGGTCCCGTGGATGAGTTCGCGGAAGATGACCGCATCGATCGCCTCGGCATCCTCGGCGTCGGGGGCGATGACCTTGATCCCGCGGATGCCCAGGAGCGTCTGGTACGTCGAGCCGTACATGACGAGTTTGGTGCCGATGACCCCGACGGTTCTGCGGCCGTCGGCGGCGACCCGGTCGGCGACGAGCTCGGTCATGGTGAGCCAGGGGATGGGGGAGGTGGCGCGGGCGAGGTCCACGCCGTGCTGCATGACGTTGTCCGGCGTGATGCAGAACTCAGCCCCCGCGGCGGCAAGCACGCGCGCGGAGCGGGCGAGAAGGTCACCGATGGTGTGCCAGTCGTCACGCAGGAGGGCGCTGATGTAGTCCTCAAGCCGCTCGTTGTGGAGCGTGACAAGGGGATGGCCGGAGTCGCCAAGGAGCGTGCTCGAACGGCGGTGGATCTCGCGGTAGCAGATGGCCGACCCCTCCGGACTGACGGCGACGATGCCGATGTGCTTGGCCACGGGTGGGTTCCGGGGGAGGGGTCAGAAGGGGGAACTGATGGAAAAGGGCGCGAACCGAGGGGGATAAAGATCGGCCGTTGCTGAGACCTGCATGATCGAAAGCGCGGCGGGGGTGCAAGTCAACGTTGAGGGGAGAGGAGTTTGGAGCCCCGGGGCTCGGGCGACAGCCGCGGGCGGCCGCCTGTACGATGGTGCTCGCGTCGCCTCGGCAGAGGGGCGCGGGCAGGGCTCAATGATGGGCCGGAAAGGCGGTAGGGCTGTCGGACGCATTTGACATTCTGGGCCTTGAGGCACGGTTTGATGTGAGCGCGGAGGGGGTGCGAAGGGCGTTCCTTGCGCGAGCGGCCCAGGCCCACCCTGATCGCGGCGCGGCCGAGGGCGAAGCGGCGGAACTGAACCGTGCCCGCGCGGCACTCGACGACCCCGAGTCGCGCGCGGGGGTGCTCTTGCAGCGGCTGGGTGGGGCGTCGAAGGAGCAGGATCGGTCGTTGCCGGAGGGCTTTCTTGTGCGTGTGATGGCGCTGCGCGAGGGGCTGGCTGAGGCGCAGGGGGCCGGGGGGCTGGCGGTTGAGCAGGCGATCCTTGAAGCCGAATCGCAGCGCGAGGGACACATGGTGCGGTGCGCAGCGCTCTTTGAGGACGTGCGGCGCGGGGCGGGCGGGGAAGCGACGCTGCGGGAGATCCGGCGCGAGTTGAACGCGTGGCGGTATGTGGAGCGATTGATCGAGCAGCTTGGGAGTGGGGATGGCGCGGGGGCAGCGGGTTGACGACGATTATTGTGAGTTTTGTGCTGATGGCCGTGCTGCTGGTGGTGGCGGCGGTCTGCGCATCGGCGGAGACGGCGATCTTCAGTCTGTCGTATCACGACCGGGTGAAACTGCGGAAGGAAGCACCCCGGGCGGCCACGGCGGTCAACGCGCTCCTGGCCCGCCCGCGAGAGTTGCTCGTGAGTCTGCTGTTCGTCAACCTGATGGCTTCCACGCTCTACATGGTGCTGACGACGATCGTGGCCCTTGAGCTCGAGAGCACAGCGGCGAAGATCGTGGTGAGTGCCTTCAACCTGATCGTGCACACGGTGCTGGCGGAAGTCGTGAGCAAGATGCTGGCGGCGCGACGGCGGCTGGAGTTCTGCCGGTGGCTCGCGCCCTCGATCCGGCTTGCGCTCGCGTGGCTGGGCCCGCTGCGGACGTTTCTTGATCGGGGGCTGGTGGCTCCCTTGACGCGGCTCTTCATCGGGCCGGGGGACCGGGCGGCGACGATGACCGCCGACGACCTGGCCGCCTTGCTGACGGTGGGCGCGAGCGAGGGGGCCATCGACCGGGACGAGCACCGCGTGTTGCGGCAGGTGGTGATGCTCAACGGGCTTCGCGTGCGCGATGTCATGACGCCGCGGGTGAACTCGCCGGGCCTTGAACTGGAGGCGACCGAGCAGGACGTGATGGCGCTGGCGCGCGAGCATGGGTTGACGCGTGTGGCGGTGTGGCGGCAGCGTGACGAGCTTGCGGGCGTGCTGGATGTGAAGCGGTTCTTGGTGCGGTCGGCCCGGATGTCACGTCCGCGCCTCGCCGAGTGCCTCGAGGCGCCGCACTATGTTCCTGATGGTGCATCGCTCGACAAGTTGCTGGGGGAGATCCGAACGCGGGGGCTGAAACTGGCGATCTGCGTGGATGAGCATGGGACCATCACGGGGATGGTGACGGTGGCGGATGTGGTGCAGCGGCTGATCGCGGAGGTCGTGCTTGACGACGAGGAGAGCGGGGTTGCGCTCGAGGTCGAGATGGTGGGGCTTGGGGAGTGGTCGGTGCCCGGGCGGTTGCCGGCGCGGGACTGGGCGGAAATGTTCGGGCTGGTGCCGGACCTGCGCGTGACCACGGTCTCTGGGTTGGTGTTCACGCGGCTGGGGCGGCTGCCGAGAATCGGCGACGTGGTGCGGCTGGGCTCGCTGCGGGTGACGGTCGAATCGCTCGATGGGCGGATGGTCGGCCGGGCCCGGGTGAAGATCGAGAGCGAGCGAGCGGAGAAGGAGGGTGTGGCGTGAGCGAGAGTGCGTGGATCCCGGGGTCGCTTGCCATCGTGGGGACGCTCGGCGCAGGGTTCTGCGCCGGGGCGGAGATGGGAATCTATTCGCTCAGCCGGGTTCGGCTGAATCTCCGGGCCCGCGCCGGGGAGGCCTCGGCGAAACTGCTGCACAGGGAACTTGAGCACCCGGCCCGACTGCTGGCCGCGCTCTTGGTGGGGTACAACGCTTTCAGTTATGTGGCCGCGATGGGGATCACAGAGCTGCTCGAAGGAATCGGCCTTGGTCACTGGGGCGTGGTGGTGGTGACTGCGTTGGTGGTGAGCCCGCTGCTCTTTGTGTTGACCGACGGGTTCCCGAAGGAGGCCTTCCGGGCGGAGGCGGAGTGGTTGACCTACGCGGCTGTGCGGCCGGTGGTCGCGCTGCGTGTGCTGCTCATGTTCACGGGCATCCTGCCGCTGATGCAGTGGCTGGCCCGGGTGGTGTCGTCGCTGCTGGGCGGCGGTGGCGAGGCGGAGATTCCCGACGCGCGCGAGAAGATGTCGCAACTGCTCAAGGAGGGTGCGGCCCACGGGGTGCTCTCGGAGGCGCAGGTGTCGCTCCTTGATCGGGCATTCCTGCTCCGCGAGGCGACGGTGCGTGATGAGATGGTGCCGTGGGACAAGGTGCACAAGGTGAGCGCCGAGTGGAACCGGGCGAGGGTGCTCGATGCGGCGTCGCAGCACACGGCTTCGCGCTACCCGGTTGTCAACGCGCGGGGTGGAGTGGTGGGGGTTGTCGAACTCATGGCGCTGTGCCTTGATGATCGTGCGACGGTGAAGGGGAGCATGACGCCCCCCGTGGTGCTGGAGGAAGAGGGCTCGGTGCGGGATGCGTTGCGCCGGCTGCGGAGCGCGGGGGCGGCGCTTGCGATCGTGGAACGGCGGGGGCGGCCGGTGGGGATCGTGACGACCAAGGATCTGGTGGAACCATTGACCGGTGAGTTGAAGGTCTTCTGAGAAGGAGCGCGATATGAACCCTCGGAACCTGATTTTGGCGGCTCGGTGGGTGGTGATTGGGGCGGCATTGGCCGCGGGCGGGTGCGGGCTGAAGGAGGGCACGGCGACCGGGCCGGGCGCGCGGGCCCTTGCGGGGCCTGTGCAGGTGGAGATGGTGACGACGCGCGGAACGATTGTCGTTGAACTCGACATCGAGCACGCGCCGGTGAGCGTGGCGAACTTCCTTGGGTATGTCGATGGTGGCGCGTACGACGGGACGGTCTTTCACCGCGTGATCCCGCAGTTTGTCGTGCAAGGGGGAGGTCACTCGATCGACCTCACGGAGCGGCCGGGCGGGGCGGCGATCGTCAACGAGTGGCAGAACGGGCTGAAGAACGTGCGCGGGACCATCGCGATGGCGCGCGACGCGGAGCCCGATACGGCCAAGAACCAGTTTTACTTCAACGTCGTTGACAACCCGAAGCTCGATACCGCGCGGGCCAAGACGGGCGATGCGGGGTACGCGGTCTTTGGGCGGGTCGTGCGCGGCATGGACGTGCTCGACGCGATCCGCGTACAGCCGACGTCCGCCCGCCCGGAGAAGGACATGCTCGATGTGCCGGTGGAGCCGGTGGTCCTGCGCCAGGCCCGGCGCGTGGGGCCAGCCCCAGTGGTCAAGGGGTCGTGAACGCCGTGAAGGGTTCAGTGCCCGGGCGTGTGTGATGAGTCCTCGGTCGGAACCGCGGCTTCCTTGGTCTCGTGCGTTTCGTGCTTGGCCTCGCGCAGGGCGGCGCTGGCGGCACGCTGCGCATCGCGAGCATCGAACGCGCTGACGAGTTCATCCTGCCAGGGATGCTCGCCAAGCCAATCGACTCTGCCGGTGGCAATGTCGTACACCCCACCGATGACTTTGAGGTTGCCGTCCTTGACGAGGTGGCGGACATCGGGGCTGTTGCGGAGCAGATCAAAGATCGTCTGGTGGACGTTCTCGCGCACCGCGGGGACGACCAGTTCCTTTTCATCCATCCCGGGGTTGGCCTTGCGGGCCCGGGCCACGGCGGGCTGGATCGAGTTGATGAGCCCGGCGATGTGACCGCCGACCTTGGCGTTGGCAGCCGCGGCGGCGACGGCCCCGCACTTCGAATGCCCGAGGACGATAAGGAGCGGGGTCTTGAGGTGCTCGACGCCATATTCAAGGGAGCCGGATTCTGACGGCCCCGCGATATTGCCAGCGACGCGCACGACGAAGAGGTCGCCCACGCCCGCATCAAAGACGCGTTCGACC
This sequence comes from Phycisphaerales bacterium, assembly GCA_052388255.1. Classification (GTDB taxonomy): domain Bacteria; phylum Planctomycetota; class Phycisphaerae; order Phycisphaerales; family UBA1924; genus JAEUIX01. Next base: position 258 of record JBQTIJ010000428.1, on the reverse strand, counting down.
GGGATGCGAGAATCGGCGCAGGTCAGGATGCTGGCGTAGGGCTTCTGGCCGTTGGCAGCAACATCTTCGCGTCGGGTGGCGTCGATGCGGGGGTTCTGCGGTTTGGCGTTGGCCCAGCGCGCGTTCCCGTCCACCAGACGCTGCAGGGCCTCGTCGGCGGTTGGTGGTGTGGTGGGCATTGCCGCCGCGGCGGGCGCGGGAGCGGGCTCAGCGTGCGCGTCGCTGGCAATATCGCGGGGCCGTCAGAATCCGGCTCCC